>JAEZBK010000056.1 GCA_023427355.1 Pseudomonadota bacterium | reverse complement strand
GCGGCGACCACCGTGGCGCTGGCGCCGGTTTCCGGCGACACCGCGCGCAGGCCCGGAATGTCGCGGCGGATGGCGGCGACATCGGCGTCGGTGAAGCGGCGCGGCTGGGCCTGGCCGCCGCCGCCCGGCGCATTGGGCGTCAGGATCAGCAGGTTGCGGCCCATGGATTCGATTTCGCTGGTGATGTTGGCGGTCGCGCCATTGCCCATCGTCACCATGGCGATGACCGAGGAAACGCCGATGACGATGCCCAGCGTGGTCAAAAGCGCGCGCATCAGGTTGCGGCGCAGCTCGCGCAGGGCCAGTGCGATGGTGTCCATCATCATGCCGGGACCGCCCCCGCGCGGGTCGGATTGGGATTGACCGTGTCGGATTCGATCAGCCCGTCGCGGAAGCGGACCTGGCGGCCGGCATAGGCGGCGACGTCTTCCTCATGCGTGACCATCACGATGGTCAGGCCGGCGGTGCGGTTCAGTTTGCTGAAGAAGCCCATGATCTCGTGCGTGCGGTGGCTGTCGAGATTGCCGGTGGGTTCGTCGGCGAAGATCACCTTGGGGTTGGTGACGAGCGCGCGGGCGATGGCGACGCGCTGCTGCTGGCCGCCCGACAGCTCGGACGCGGTGTGATGGGCGCGATCGGCCAGGCCGACGCGATCCAGCGTTTCCAGCGCCATGCGGCGGCGTTCGGCCACCGGCACGCCGCGATAGATCAGCGGCAATTCGAGGTTTTCGAGCGCCGAGGTGCGCTTGAGCAGGTTGAAGCCCTGGAAGACAAAGCCGATATTGTCGCGCCGGAAGATGGCGCGCTGGTCGCGGCTGAGGGTGCCCACATCCACGCCGTCGAAAAAGTAATGCCCGGCGCTGGGCGTATCGAGCGCGCCCAGGATGTTCATGCAGGTGGACTTGCCCGAGCCGGAGGGGCCCAGCACGGCGACGAACTCGCCCGCCTGGATGACGAGGTCCACGCCCGCCAGGGCATTCACCGTCGCCTCGCCCTTGCCATAGGTCTTCCAGACCTTGCGGAACTGGATCAGCGGACCGCTCACTGGCCCTGTGCCCGGCGGGTCATGGATTTCAGGTCGGTGATGATGGTGTCGCCCACGACCAGCTTGCCGGACACGATTTCGGTCAGCAGGCCATTGGTGCGGCCCAGCACCAGGTCGCGCGGCTCGGGCCGGCCATTGACCAACGCCCAGACGCGGCCCGCCTGGCGGCCTTCGCCCGATTTGGGCGCGTCGGGCGCGGGCTTGTTGCCCAGCGCCGCCGGGGGCGGGGTGAAGCGCAGCGCGGGATTGGGCACCAGCAGCACATCCTTGACCTGGGCCACCAGGATCTCGGCGGTGGCGGTCAGGCCCGGCCGCAACAGCAGCGAGCGGTTGTCCACCAGCAGGGAGCCGGGAAAGGTGACGACGCCGTTGGTGGTGGTGGGCGAATTGTAGAGCGTGACCAGTTCGGCGTTGAACTTGCGGTTGGGGAACGCATCGACGGTGAAGGTGGCCTTCTGGCCTTCCTTGACGGTGCCGATATCGGCTTCATCGATGTCCACCGACAACTGCATCACCGCCAGGTCGCTGGCCAGGGTGAACAGCACCGGCGCGCTGAACGAGGCCTGCACGGTCTGGCCGACGGAGACGGCGCGGCTGAGGACCACGCCGTCGATCGGCGCGGTCACCTGCGCCTTGCCGATCTGGGTCTGGCTGTTGCTGATCTGGGCCTGGGCGCTCTGGATGCGGCCCTCGGCTTCGGCGACGCTGGCCAGGGCGCGGGCATAATCGGCCTCGGCGGTCTGAAGCTCCTGCGTCGAGGTCGCGCCGCTGGTGGACAGGGCGCGATAGCGGGCGCGCTTGGCTTCGTTCTGCTGGACCGTGGCGCGGGCGGTGGCGAGCGCTGCGCGCGCCTGCGCCAGGGTGGCGCGATATTGTTCGAGCTGGGCGCGGACCGTGTCGGTGTTGATCACCGCCATCAGCTGGCCCTTCTTCACCCGGTCGTTGGAATCCACCAGGATCTGGTCCACCTTGCCGGACACTTCGGTGCCGACATCCACCTTGTTGCCCGGCTGCAGGGTGCCGGTGGCGTTGACGGTGACGGTCAGGCCGCCACGGGCGATTTTCGCGGTTTCATATTCCACGCCGGGGCCGCGCGGCCAGAGCAGCAGCGCGCCAAGGCCCAGCACCAACATTGCCGCGACGGCAATCTTGGTCTTGCTCCACCAGTTACGCCGAAACACACGCCGATGAAATGCGACGTCCGCCATGACAGGCACGCCCCTATGGAAATCAGCCCCGTCCTGATCTAGTGACTGACCCGGGGCCTGCCAAGCGAATAAATCGGAATAATCCGCAAGCTATCGTGAGCGTCGCGAATTTCCCGGATTTCTTACACTCTCAACACACTTCGAAATGCGGCGGGGCGGCGACCAGATCACGGTTCAGCGCCGCAATGTTGCAGGCCCCCAGCAATTTCATCGTGCGCAAGAGGTCGGCGCGCAGGATGCCCAGCGCCTTGTCCACGCCCGCTTCGCCACCCGCCGCCAGGCCATAGGCATAGGCCCGCGCCACCAGCACCGCATCGGCGCCCAGGCAGATCGCCTTGGCGATATCGCTGCCACCGCGGATGCCGCCATCCATGAAGATGGCGGTCTTGCCCTTCACCGCCTGCGCGATGGGCGGCAGGGCGCGCAGGGACGCCGCCACCGTGTCGAGCTGGCGGCCGCCATGGTTGGACACGACGATGCCGTCGGCGCCTTCGTTCACCGCGCGGATCGCATCGTCGGGACGCAGGATGCCCTTGACCACGATGGGTCCGTCCCAGGCCTTGCGGATCCAGGAAAGATCGGTCCAGCAGATATTGGCTTTCGCCAGCGCACCGGCCACATCGGGCGCGGGCAGCGGACGGCCTGCTTCATCGGTGACATTGGGCATGGACGGCACCCCGCCATCCAGCAGGAAGCGCAGCAGCCAGCGCGGATGCGCCATGACTTCGGGCGCATAGCGCAGCTTGGGCAGAAGGCGCGGCCCCATCAGGGCGGCCATGCCGTTCTTCGGATCGCGCTCGCGGTTGCCGCTGACGGGCGTATCCACGGTGACGAAGATGGCTTTCACGCCCAGCGCCTTCGCGCGCGCCAGGGCGCGTTCGGCGGCGGCGCGCCCGCCCATCTGGTAGACCTGGAAGAACAGACGGTCATTGTGCGGGGCGACGTCATCCAGGCCATAGCCTGCGCCGGTGGCCAGGATATAGCCGGTGTCGGCGCGCCGCGCCGCGCGCGCGACCGCCGGATCGCCCGCCGGATGCAGCAGGCGGCAATAGCCGATGGGCGACAGCAGCAGAGGCAGCCCCAGCCTCACCCCCAGCACGGTGGTGGAGGGATCGGGCGCGACCGTGATGGCCTGGCGCGGACGGAAGGCGATATCGCAGAAGGCCGCGATGTTGTCGCGGCCGGTGACGCCGTCATCGGCGGTGCCTTCCAGATAGTCGAACACGGCGCGCGGCAGGCGGCGGCAGGCGGCCGCGCGCAGGTCGGCGACATTGACGATGGCAGGACTGTCCATGGCGGGCATGGGCGTTTTATGCCCGATGGCGTGCGGCCCGCCAAGCATCTGTGCCGGAACGGCACGCAGGCCGCCCCAGGCCTGAACCGGGCGTTAAGGCGCCGCGTGCCACCCTGGCGGAATGACCGGCATTCTTCATGGACTGGACGAACCCGCGCGGCTGCTGTTCGGGCAGCAGCCCCTGGCGCTGGGCCATGGCCTGCATGCGAACCCGCTGTTCTCGCGCGCGGCGCTGGCGCGGCTGATCGAGACATACCCGCGCGAGCATTATGCGCTGATCGCCATGGGCGGTGCGGCGGAGAACAAGAGCTGGCGCGAGGGCGATCTTGGCGGCGCGCCGGGTGAGGCGGTGCTGGACGCGATCGCAGCCGGGCGGCTGTGGTTGAACCTGCGCAATGTCTCGGGCGTGGACGGACGCCATGGCGCGCTGCTGGACGGCATCTTCGCCGAACTGAAGGCCGCGATGCCGGATTTCGCCGCCCGCAAATGGCAGAGCGGCATCTTGATCTCCTCGCCCACGGCGCAGGTCTATTATCACGCGGACCTGCCGGGGCAGATGCTGTGGCAGATCGCTGGCCGCAAGCGCGTCTATCTCTATCCCAACAGCGCGCCCTTCATCACCGCGGAGCAACTGGAAGACATCGCGCTGTTCGATGTGGAAGTGGATATGCCCTATGCGCGCTGGTATGACGGCCATGCGCGCATCTTCGATCTTGCGCCGGGACAGATGCTGTCCTGGCCGCTGAATGCGCCGCACCGGGTGGAGAACCTGGAAGGCGTCAACATCTCGATGACCGTCTCGTTCAGCACGCAGGAAAGCCGCAGGCGCGAGATCCTGCACCTGGCCAACGGGCTGTTGCGCCATCGCTTCGGCATCGCGCCGCGCAGCCGCCGCATCGAGGGGGCGGGATTCTATGCCAAGGCCGCGCTGCAGAAGCTGTTGCGCGACGGCGCCTGGGTGCAGCAGGCGCGTGCGCGCCGCCGCGCCGTCGAGTTCGCCCTGACACCGCCACAGGCGCAGGACAGGATCGCGGCGGAATGAGCCTGGCGGAAAAGATCACGCCCCTGGCCGCACCGGGCTTTGCCGCCCGGCTGGTGGGGTATCGCGCCGAAGACTGGCAGCCCGCGCCCGGCGCGGCCACGGTTTTCCAGCGCGCGGCATGGCTGACGCCTTTTTATGAAGCGGTGGCGGCGCACCAGGCCGATGCCACCGCGCTGGTGGCAGAGGTCACGGACGAAGCAGGCCGGCTCGCCTTTCGCCTGCCCTTGCTGTTGCGCAAGGGACGGTTGCGCCGGATCGAGTTCGCCGACCTGAACATGACGGATTTCAATGGCCCGCTGCTGGGGCCCGCGGCGCCCGCGACGGCGCGGGCCGCTGGGCGCGCCTTTGCGTCCTTGGTGGCGGCGTTGCCGCCGCACGACCTGCTGAAGCTGACCAAGATGCCCGGCACCATCGGCACACGGGACAATCCGTTGCTGCTGGCGCGGCCGGGCCTGAAATCGGCGGTGAATGGCAACCTGTTGCTGACGAAGGACTGGGAGTCCTTCCACCATGGGCTGGAAAAGGAAGTGCGCAAGGAGCTGGAACGGTCCTGGCGCGTCTTCAGCCGCGTGGAAGGCACCTGCTATCGCCGCATCACCGACACCGATGAAGCGCTGGCGATGCTGGAGCGCATTGAGCAGGTACAGAAGGACCGCATCGGCCAGTTGGGCGAAGTGTATGGCATGGATGCGCCGGTGACGGCGGATTTCCAGCGCCGCCTGCTGCGGCAGGGCCTGGGCAGCGGCTATGCCTGCCTGACGGCGCTGATGGCGGGCGAGGAGATGGTGGCGGCGCTCCTGGGCGTGCGCGACGGGCAGACCTACCTGATGATCCGGCTGGTGCATGCGCAAGGCGACTGGAAGCGCGTGTCGCCGGGGCGGCTTTTGATCCACCGCACCCTGATGCAGATGCACGAGGAGGGCTATCGCCGCTTCGACTTCAGCGTGGGCAATTATCCCTACAAGCGGCGCTTCGGGCCGGTGCGCACGCCGCTCTACGACATCGTGCAGGCCGGATCGGCGCTTGGCCGGCTGGCGCTGCTGCGGGCACAGGGCGCTGCCATGCTGCGCAGGCACCCGGCAGCGCACGCCACCTTGCGCCGCCTGATGGGCAAGCCGCCCAGCCGGGAAGAATTCTGATCTCCCAGGCAGCACCGGCAACGCGCCGCATCGGCGCGTGCCGCCAGCCAAGGGCGGAGGGGTTTAGATAATCGGCAGCGCCACGATCCAGGCGGCACTCACCTGGGCGCCGATGCGCGTCATGGCCGCCTTCACCGTCTCGACCTTCACGCCAAAACCCTGCGCCGCCTTCAGCGCATGGCGCAGCAGCCGCGGGCTGCAGCCATAATCGCTGGGGCCCACCGCGACGTCATGGGAATAGAATATCAGCCAGCCCTTGCGCCGGGCGGTTTCCTCGAAGGCGCGGTCGATCTGGCCTTCGGTGATCTCGCGATTCACCAGCGGCAGGGAATAAAGGTAATGCGCATCGGTGGCGCCATGATTGATGCGCGGACGGATGCTGCGGCTGGAGGTGAAGCGGTTCTTCAGGCAGCGCTTCCAGGCCATGTTGGCATAGCCGTAAGGGTAGGCGAAATTCTCCAACGGCAGGGAGGGCTCCACCGCCTTGAGCAGCGCATGGTTGCGCGCCAGGTCATCGGCGAATTCGGCGACGCTGATCTCGTCGGCGCGCTTGTGGCCATGGCTGTGGCAGCCGATTTCATGGCCGCGGGCGTGCAGGTCCACCACGCCATCGGCATTCATGACCTGCCAGTGATCGTCCTGCTGGCCCATCAGGCCGCCCGCCACATAGTAGGTGCCGCGCGCCCCCGCCTCTTCCATCAGGCGCGCGCCTTCGGTGGCGGCGCTGACCGGGACATCGTCGAAGGTAAAGCTCACCGCCGGGACATCGGAGGTGGCGTTGAAGGGCGCGACCGGCAGGTGCGCCGCCATGCGGTGCCGCAGGCGCGACAGAAGACTGACCTGCGGATGGGCATCGTCGGGCGGCGGCTGCTTGCGGATCAGGGCGTTCATGGGCGGTTGCTCCCGGTGACAAAGCGGTAGAGGGCGGCGGCGGACAGCAGGTAAAGCCCGCCATAGACGGCGTTGAGCCACAGGCCGATGGTGACGGTGTCGCCCGTCATGGCCAGCAGCAGCGCCAGCGCGGCGGCATTGAGCGCCACCAGCGCGATGGCGATGACGGCGCGGGCGGTCATGCGGCCATAGACGAAGAAGAGCTCGGCGTGGAACTCCATCAGGTTGCGGAAGGCCGGGACCATGAGCATGGCCAGGAACAGGTGGGCCGCAACCGCGATGTTCTCGCCCAGCAGGTGCGGCCAGCGCCATAGCAGCAGCGCCAGGCCCGCAAAGCCCAGCAGCGACAGCAGCAGGATCATGCCTTCCAGCGTGAGCGTGCGGCGCAGGGCATTGTGGATCCGCTTGCCCTCGCCGAAGAGCTTGCGGGTGTAGAGCGTGTAGAAGGAGCGGAAGGGCAGCGCCGTGAAATCCAGGATGCGGCTGGAAATCGCATAGATGCCGGCGAAACGCGCATCGGCCAGCGACAGGACAATGAGCTTGTCGATGTGTCCCTGCGCCATCAGCGCGCAATAGGACAGGGTGAACATGACGCCGTCGCGCAGGCGCGTGACGAACAGGCGGGTGCGCCAGCGCGGCCGCACCGGGGGCCGCATCGCCGCCAGCACCAGCAGCAGCGCAGCCAGGTTGGCGGCGGCGTAGAAACCGGTCCATTGCGCCACATCGCCCCCGCCCGACAGCAGGAAGGCCACCGCGCCCAGCGCCCGCAGGCCCGAGCCCAGGGTGATGGCGAGCGCCGCCACCGAGAAACGCCCCATCCCGTTCTGGATGGCGAAGAGTACCTCGATGGGCCGCCACAAGGCGATTTCAACGAACAGCAGAATGAGGAATACCGGCAGCGCGATCACATCGGCGAACAGCAGGTGATAGACCGGCAGCGCCACCAGAAGGCCCAGCGGCGTGCTGATCAGAAGACTGCCATAGAACAGGCCCAGATACTGGCCCAGCAGGCGCGGGCGCCCCGCTGCGGCGCGGAAGGCCAGGCCGCCGAAGCCCAGGCCGGAAAAGCTGGCCAGGATCATGCCCGCGGCCGAGACCGAGGCGAAGATGCCCATGTCGGCCAGGCTGAGGGTGTTGGCCAGGATGAAGAAATAAAGTGCCTGCAGCGCCAGCCGCGCCGAGGTGCCGGCCATCAGCTTGCAGTAATTCTCCAACGTCCGGCGCAGGCCCGGGGCGAGAATGCTGTCGGCAATCCTGGCGCGCATGGCGGCGGCGGAAGACATGCGAAGTCCGGCTTTGGCGCAGGCCCCCACGGCCCGGCTTGCGGGCAAGTGTAGGAAACATGTCGCTAAGGAAAGCTTGCGAACCCGGCGCGGCGATGGGGCCGTCAAGGTTTGCTTTACCCTGTTTTGCGCGGGTCGCGGGCCTTACGGGATTTCCCGTACGGGATCATCCGAATTTATCCGCCCCGGCGCATCGCCCATCCTCGCCGTCATCGAGAACGGGAGACCATCATGA
>JAEZBK010000054.1 GCA_023427355.1 Pseudomonadota bacterium | reverse complement strand
GATGAAGACGGTGCCGAAGCCGGACACCGCCATGCAGCGCAGGAGGAAGCGACCCTCGCGGGCTTCGTCATCCAGCACCCTGTCGGCGGCGAAGGGCTGGGCTTCATAGCCCAGCGCGCGCACGCGTTGGAGCAGGTCTTGCGGGCGCAAGCGGCTGTCGTCGAAGCTGACGGCGAGCTTGCCGGTGGAAAGGTTGAGCCGGGCAGCGGTGACGCCGGGCAGCGCGCGGAGGCCGCCTTCGATCTTGGCGATGCAACCGGCGCAGCGCGCGCCTTTGACCGCGATTTCGAAACGGCCATGGCCATTGCCTTCGCGGACGACATGGCGGGAGAGATCGTCGGGATCGGCCAAAGAAGACTTCACGGCAGCCACAGGCGGCGCTCCGCTTCAAAGGGCGTGCCGCCATCGTTGCGCACGACCACATCGCGCCAGCCCTTCGCCTGGGCGAGGCGAGCTTCGTAGCGGCCAGGTGCCGCTTCGGTGAGGCGCAGCGGCTGGTCATGGGCGCTGTCCGTGGGATGGCGGAGCTGGCCGGCGAGCGTGAGGCCCACGACCGGCGCACCATCCTTGTGGGTGATGGTGACGCGAAGTCGCGCGCCATCGGTCAAGGTCATGGCGGCCTGCCAGCCTTCCGCCCGCTGGCGCGCGCGGGCCTGGAGCGCGGCGTTGTAGTCGAGGCCCTGCTGATAGGGGCGCACCCGGTCTTCGCCATGGAAGCTGGCGATGGAGAGCGCAACGAAACCGGCATTGGCGGCGACGATCACGCCGAAGAAGCCACCCAGCCAGAGCAGCACGGCACGGCCAGTGAGTTTTCTCATGGATTGCCTCCCACGAAGATGGCTTCGACGGCGCGGCTTTCGGCGCCGTCATTCAGCAGGAACCGGATCTGTTGCGGCCCGGGACGAAAATCGCCGGGGGCGACGGTGAGGAGAAGCCGCACGGTGCGCACGGCATCGCCATCGACGCGGACGGCGGCGGGAAGGCCCTGGCCCACGCCGATGATGCTGATACTGCGCGCGCGCAGGCCTTCGAGATCGAGGTTGAGCGTGTGGGGCGCGTTGTTGCGGTTCATCAGCTTCAGCGTATAGCCATTGCGGATCGCGCCATCGGACAGGGTGACGAAGGCCGGGTTGCGGTCACGCACCACCTCCAGCCCGATGGCGTGGCGGCTGCCATAGGCCGCGATCATCAGCGCGCCCACCAGCAGGATGACAGCGCCATAGAAAACGGTGCGCGGGCGCAGGAAACGGAAACGGGGACGTTCGCCTTTTTGGCGGCGCTCGACATTGGCCTCGGTATCGAAGGCGATCAGGCCTTGCGGCCGGCCGATGCGCCACATCACATCGTCGCAGGCGTCGATGCACAGGGCGCAATTGATGCATTCGAGCTGCGCGCCATCGCGGATATCGATGCCCATGGGACAGGCGGCGACGCATTGCTTGCAGTCTATGCAGTCGCCGCGGCCCTCCCAGCTTTCGCCCTTGCGATGGGAACCGCGCTTTTCGCCCCGGTCGCGCCGATAGGTGACGCTGAGGGCCTCGCGGTCGGTCATGGCGGCCTGGATGCGCGGCCAGGGGCACATATAGGTGCAGACCTGCTCGCGCATCAGCCCGCCCAGCGTATAGGTGGTGAAGGCCAGGAGCGCGATGAAGGCATAGACGCCCGCGCCCGCCGTGCCGTCGAACAACTGGCGAAGCAGCGTGGGTGCGTCGTTGAAATAGAAGACCCAGGCACCGCCCGTCGCCACGGCGAACATCAGCCAGATGGCATGCTTGGCGATGCGTTTGGCGATCTTGGACGGGGTCCAGGGTGCGGCGGCCAGGCGGATGCGCGCGGCGCGGTCTCCTTCGATCTTGGTTTCAACCCAGATGAAGAGATCGGTCCAGACCGTCTGGGGACAGGAATAGCCGCACCACAGCCGCCCGAACAGCGCATTGACCAGAAAGAGCGAGACGGCGGAGATGATGAGAAGGCCGGTGAGGTGATAGACCTCCTGCGGCCAGATCTCGATCCAGAAGAAATAGAGCCGCAGGCGCTCCAGGTCGACCAGCACCGCCTGGCCAGGCGCTTCGGGGCCGCGATCCCAGCGCAGCCAGGGGACGAGATAGTAGATGCTGAGGGTAATCGCCATCATCGCCCATTTGATCTGGCGATACAGACCATCCATCTCCTTGGGGTAGATGGGCACGCGCGCCTTGTAGAGCTTTCGGACACCGGCGCTGTTGCTGGCTTCGGCGTCGGAACGGACGACGCCCTCGGCCGCCATGTCGGGCGGCTTATAGACGTGCGAAGGACCGTTCATTCCCCGCCGCCCAGGCTGTGGACATAGACGGTCAGCGCCTTGATCGTGGCGGGCGACAGGCGGCCTTCCCAGGTGGGCATGACGCCATGGCGCATGGACCAGATGTCGGCGCGGATATCCTCGCGGCTTTCGCCATGAAGCCATTCGCGGTCGGTCAGGTCGGGCGCGCCATCCTTGCGCTGCCCCTTGCCGGCGGGGCCGTGGCAGGCGACGCAATTCTCCTTGAACACCGGCGTGGCGCGGGCCACGGCAGCCGCGTCAGCCGGGCGGCCGGACAGATGCACCACATACTCGACCAGGTCGTCCACCTGTTCCGGCTTGAGGATGCCGTCGCGGCCCCAGGCGGGCATCATGGACTGGCGGGCTTGCGGGTGCGGGCTGCGAATGCCGAAGCGCAGGGTGCGTTCGATGTCGGCGGGCGTGCCGCCCCAGAGCCAGACATCGTCATTGAGGTTGGGATAGCCCTTGGTGCCCTGCCCGCCCGCGCCATGGCAGGTGGCGCAATTGTCGCCGAACACGGCGCGGCCCTCGGCCATCACGAACTGCAGCAGGGCGGGATCGGCCTGGATCTGCGCCACGCTCTTGCCCGCCAGCAATTTTTCCTGCGAAAGGCGCGCGGTCTTGAGTGCCGCGATATCGGCCATCACCGCATCGCGCTGGGAATAGCCCAGCACGCCGCGCGTATAGCCGCTGAGGGTGGGCCAGGCC
>JAEZBK010000046.1 GCA_023427355.1 Pseudomonadota bacterium | reverse complement strand
GGCCGAGGCCGGCGTGATGTAGAGCTTCTTCTCGCCAAAGGCGAAATAGACATGCAGCTTGCGCAGCAGGTCCATGCCGATGATCAGCTCCGGCTGGGCCAGCGCATACTGCGCCGCCGCCGACCGGTTGCGGGCCGACGCCACGGCGCTGCCGCCTTCGATCGCGCCATTCGTCACGATGTTGAACTTGGTGTTCTTCAGGCCGATGGTGCCCAGCGCCAGCGTTCCGGTATGGGTCTTGCCTTCCATGCCCGCTTCCAGGCCCAGGATCTTCTCGGCGACCGCTTCCTTGACGGAAAGGCCCATCGCGGCGGTGTCAATCACGCCGGTCAGCTCCTTGCCGTCGATCATCACCGGCACGGTGACGCGGCCCTCATTGATGGTGATGGGCATCACGCCCACGACAGAGGCCTGCCAATACAGCACGCCGCCGGGGCAATGATCCTGGTCGAAGAATTTCAGCGTGTCCGTGCCGAAATCCACGTCCACGTCATAAGCCAGCATGTGGTTCAGGCCGAACCGGCCGGGGCCGAAACCCCCGAAACCGCCACGGCCGCCGCCGGCCACCGGCATCTTCACATTGTTGGCTTCCAGCTTGCCGAAGCTGAGGTTGCCGACCGTGGCTTCATTGTTGGACACGCTCAGGCCCAGGCTCTTGGCCGTGGCTTCGCTCAGGTTGGTGTAGGGGGTGGCCGTGGCCAGGGTCAGGTTCTGCTTGGTACCGTTGATCTCGACCGGCACCGAGGCCGGGCCGGGGCCGCGCGACTCAAGCTGGATCTGGTCCACCATCTTGAGCTGCTTGGTGCAGGCGGCTTCCTGCGCGGCCGCCTGGCCAGCGAACAGAACGATCAGCGGCAACGCCGCAAGGAGCTTGGTGCGCATGGATTTCCCCCTCATGCAATGTTGCCGGGAGCAGGACACAGGGTGCGGCGCACAATCAAGCATTTCCGCGCGCGGCAGGGTGACGAATTTGTCAAGAATTGTGTCGGCGCCTACCAGATCGGCTTGCCGGATCCTGGGATGCCCAGGTCCGCCCACATCTGCGTCACCCGCTGGATGACATTTTCGTCCATGGCGATCTTGCGGCCCCATTCCCGTTCGGTCTCGGGCGGCAGCTTGTTGGTGGCGTCCAGCCCGATCTTGGAGCCCAGACCGCTCTGGGGCGAGGCGAAGTCCAGGTAATCGATGGGCGTATGCTCGATGATGGTGACGTCGCGCGCCGGGTCCATGCGGGTCGAGATCGCCCACATCACGTCCTTCCAGTCGCGCGCATTGATGTCGTCATCCACCACGATCACCCACTTGGTGTACATGAACTGGCGTAAGTACGACCACACGGCCATCATCACCCGCTTGGCGTGGCCGGCATATGCCTTCTTCATGCTCACCACCGCGATGCGATAGGAGCAGCCTTCGGGCGGCAGCCAGAAATCCACGATCTCCGGGAATTGCTGCTTTATCAGCGGCACGAAGACTTCGTTCAGCGCCTCGCCCAGCACCGACGGCTCGTCCGGCGGCCGCGCCGTATAGGTCGAAAGATAGACCGGATCCTTGCGCATCGTGACTGCTGTCACGGTGAAGATGGGGAATTTCTCGACCGAATTGTAATAGCCGGTATGGTCGCCATAAGGCCCTTCATCGGCATAATCGGCGAGCGAGACTTCGCCCTCGATCACGATCTCCGCCCTGGCGGGCACCTTCAGCGGCTGCGACACGCAATCGGCCAGCGCCACCGCCTGCCCGCGCAGCAGCCCCGCGAACTGGTATTCCGAAAGCGTCTCGGGCACCGGCGTCACCGCCGCCAGGATCATGCCGGGATCGGTGCCGATCACGGCGGCGGCGGGCAGCGGCACGGGCTTTTCCTGCGCCCAGCGATGGTGATGCTGCGCCCCGCCGCGATGCTTCAGCCAGCGCATCACGGTCTGGTTCTTGTTGAGCACCTGCATCCGGTAGATGCCCAGGTTGTAATTGTCCTCGCGCGCGTCGGTCGGCCCCTTCGTCACCACCAGCGGCCAGGTGATGAGCGGCGCGGGCTCGCCGGGCCAGCAGGTCTGCACCGGCAGTTTCGACAGGTCTATGTCATCGCCCCGCAGCACGATCTCCTGGCAGGCGGGACGCGCCACGGTCCTGGGCTTCATCGCCAGCACGGTCTTGACCAGCGGCAACAGGCCAGCCGCCTCGGCCAGCGAGCGCGGCGGCTGGGGCTGGCGCAATTGCGCCAGAAGCTCGCCCACTTCGCGCAAATCCATCGCCGTGGTGCGGTCCTTGCCGCCCATGGTCACGCCCATGGCGACGCGCTTGACCGTGCCGAACAGGTTCACCAGCACCGGCATGTCGCTGACCGTGCCGTCCGCCTTCACGGGCTTCTCGAACAGGATGGCCGGACCGCCTTCGGCGATCACGCGGGTCTGGATTTCGGTCATCTCCAGCACGGTGGACACCGGCCGCGTCACGCGCACCAGTTCGCCCCGCTTCTCCAGCAGGTCGCAGAATTCACGCAGGTCGGAAAAGGCCATCCCCGCTTTTACGGGCCGGTCATTTGCGCTTCAAGGCATAAGACGGCGTACGCGCATGTTTGCGGGCATAGAGGAAATAGACCACCAACCCCAGAAGGCCCCAGCCGATGAAGCGGATCCAGGTGTCCAGCGGCAGGCCCGCCATCATGCCGAAGCAGACCAGCATCCCGCCGATGGGCACGATGGGCACCAGGGGCGTCCGGAAGGGGCGGGGCACGTCCGGGTGGGTCCGGCGCAGGATGATGACCGCCAGGCAGACCAGCACGAAGGCCGCCAGCGTGCCGATGGCCACCAGTTCGATCAGCAGGTTTTCCGGCAGGATCGCCGACAGCACCGCCGCCACCGCGCCGATCAGGATGGTCGAAAGATAGGGCGTGCGGAACGTCGGATGCACCTTGGCGAAGAAACCGGGCAGCATCCCGTCGCGGCTCATGGCGTAGAAGATGCGCGACTGGCCCAGCAGCAGGCCCAGCACCACGGTGCCAAGGCCCAGCGTGGCGCCGAAATTGGTCAGCTTCACCAGCCAGTCCAGGTTCGGGCCCATGGCCTGCACCGCCACCGTCACCGGCTTGGCCACGCCCAGGTTGGTGTAATGCGTCACGCCCGTCATCACGATGCACATAAGGATGTACAGAATGGTGCACAGCCCCAGCGAGCCCAGGATGCCGATGGGCATGTTGCGCTGCGGGTTCTTCGCTTCCTGCGCCGCGGCCGAGACACAGTCGAAGCCGATATAGGCGAAGAACACCACGCCCGAAGCGCGCACCACGCCGCTCCAGCCGAATTCGCCGAAGCTGCCGGTGTTGGGCGGCACGAAGGGCGTCAAATTTTCCATCTGCACATGCTGCAGGCCGAACCCGATCACCAGCAGCACTACCGCCAGCTTGAGGATCACCATCACGCCATTGAAGGTGACGCTGGCGCGGATGCCGATCACCAGCAGCGCGGTCAGGAACAGCACCAGGAACATCGCTGGCAGGTTGATCAGCGCGCCCGACAGCGCAAAAGTCTGGTCCACGTTCCACACCACCGGCGGCGCGGACAGGTGCGCGGGCACATGGACGCCCAGGTCGGCCATCAGGCCGTTAAAATATCCGGCCCAGCCCACCGAAACGGCGGATGCGGCGGCGAGATATTCTAGGATCAGGTCCCAGCCGATCAGCCAGGCAACGAACTTGCCGAAGGTGGCGAAGGAATAGGAATAGGCGCTGCCGGCCACCGGGATCATCGAGGCGAACTCGGCATAGCAAAGTCCCGCCAGCGCGCAGCCCAGCCCGGCGATGAGGTAGGACAGCATCACGCCCGGCCCGGCGAAATTGGCCGCCGTGGTGCCGGTCGAAACGAAGATGCCCGCACCGATGATGATGCCGATGCCCAGCCCGATCAGCTGCAGCGGACCCAGCGCCCGATTCAGCTCATGCTCGCGCACGATCTCGTTTTCTTCATTGACGTGCATGAATGCCCCGGCGCCGCAAATTGCTGCCCGCACTGTGTCAGAGCTAGGCGAAAAAGGGGAGGGGCGTTACCCTGCCTGCGGAATCGGCAGGCGGGGCTGAGATGGGGCAGGATGGGGGCGTGATGGCCCAACTCGAGGCCGTCGTGAATCTGGTCAACGGAATCGTCTGGGGGCCGGTGATGCTGGTGCTGATCCTGGGCACCGGCCTGTTCCTCACCCTCGGCCTCGGCTTCATGCCGCTGCGCCGCCTGCCCGCCGCCTTCCGCCTGATGATCCAGGGCCGCAAGCCCAAGGCTGGCGAGCAGGGCGAGATTACACCCTGGCAATCCTTGATGACGGCGCTGGCCGCCACGGTGGGTACCGGAAATATCGCGGGTGTCGCCACGGCCATCGCGCTGGGCGGTCCCGGCGCGGTGTTCTGGATGTGGATGACCGCGCTGGTCGGCATGGCGACCAAGTATGCCGAGGCGGTGCTCGCCATCCGTTACCGCGAGGTGGATCGCGATGGCCGCATCCTTGGCGGCCCCATGTATTACATCAGGAATGGCCTTGGCCCGCGCTGGGGCTGGCTGGGCTGGCTCTTCGCGTTCTTCGCGGCCACCGCCGCCTTCGGCATCGGCAACATGGTGCAGGCCAATTCGCTGGCCGATGTCTTCCGCAGCACCACCGGAACGCCCCCCTGGGTCACCGGCATCATCCTCACCGGCATCGTTTTCGTCGTCATCATTGGCGGGCTGAAGCGCATCGCCTCCTGGTCGGACAAGCTGGTGCCCTTCATGGCCGTTCTGTATGTGCTGGGCAGCTTGGCGATCATCGCCGTCAATGCCGGGCATGTTCCCGATGCGCTTGCCCTGATCTTCCACGATGCCTTCACCGGCACGGCGGCGGCGGGCGGCTTTGCCGGCGCGGCCATGATGATGGGCCTGCGCTATGGCGTGGCGCGCGGCATCTTCTCCAACGAGGCGGGCCTGGGTTCTGCCGCCATCGCCCATGCCGCCGCCCAGACCCGCGATCCCGCGCGGCTGGGCATGGTGGCGATGCTGGGCACGTTCATCGACACCATCATCGTCTGCACC
>JAEZBK010000313.1 GCA_023427355.1 Pseudomonadota bacterium | reverse complement strand
GGCTTCCACCGCCGCAGCGGCCGCCGCGACTGCCTTGTCGAGACTGTCGGCCACGGCATCGCCGCCGATCTGCCGCACCTGATGGCTTTGCGCCTTGAGCACCGCCAGCGGTGTCTTGAGGCCATGGGCCAGATCAGCCGCGCGGCGGCGCGCCCGTGCCAGATCGCTTTCGCGCGTCTGCGCCAGCTGGTTGATCGCCTCGGTCAGGGGTTCGACTTCTGGCGGATGATCGCGCACCGCCAGACGTTCGGACGGGTTGAGTCGCAGCGCCTTGAGCGCCTCGCGCAGCTTGGCGAGCGGCATGAGACCCAACTGCACCTGCACCGCCGCGGCGGCGGACAGCACCAGCCACAGGCCCGCCAGGAACAGGAGCAGTTCCTGCCCGAACTCGGCGCGGGCGCGGCTGGCCGAGGCCTCGTCCACCGCGAACTGGATGGTGACGTCGCGGTCTGCCGCCAGCACCAGATACCGTTCGAGCAACAGCACCCGTGGTTCGAACGGGCCTTCCACGATGCGATTGTGCCAGGTGCGGCTGGTCTCGCCCGGCTCGGCGGCGGGCAGTTCCTGGTCCCAGAGCGAGCGCGAACGGATGGTGCCCGCTTTCGTCGTGACCTGCCAGTAAAGCCCGCTGGACGGACGGGCGAAGCGCGGATCGGATGGCAACTGCTCGGCGGACGGCGCACCGTTTTCATCCAGGCGCAGACCCGCGATCAGCGGCAGGGAGAGGCGGTCCAGCTCCTCGATCTCACGGCGTTCCAGGTGGCGCGCGAACAGCAGCGTCATGGCGAACCAGGCCACGACCAGCGACACCAGGATCGCCGCCGCCGCACCCGCCAGAAGACGCAGGCGCAAGCTGCGGACGGTCATTGCGAACCCGCGAGCAGGTACCCGAAGCCGCGCCGCGTCTCTATCACCTCGGCGCCCAGCTTCTTGCGCAGGCGCGTCATCAGCGCCTCGACCGCGTTGACGTCGGCCTGTTCGGACAGGCCATAGAGATGATCGGCGATCTCGCCCGCCGAGACGGGGCGGCCGGCATGATGCGCCAGATAGTTCAGCAGCCGGTATTCCAGCGGCGAGAGCTTGACCGGCGTGCCGCCGACCGAGGCATTCATCCGCACCGTGTCGAGCACCAGCGCGCCGAAGCGTGCCACCGACGAACCCCGGCCTGCCGCGCGGCGCACCAGGCCCTTGATGCGGGCCACCAGTTCGCCCATCTCGAAGGGCTTGGCGAGATAGTCGTCGGCGCCAGCCTCGATGCCTTCCACCTTTTCAATCCAGTCGCCGCGCGCCGACAGGATCAGGACCGGAAACAGCCGCCCGCTGGCGCGCCAGCGCTTGAGCACCGACAGGCCATCGAGCCGCGGCAGGCCCAGGTCGAGAACCACGACGTCGTAATCCTCGGTATCACCGCGAAACCACGCCGTCTCGCCATCGCCCGCATGGTCCACGGCGAAGCCCGCCTCGCCCAGGGCCTGCGCGACATGGGAGGCGACGTCCGGCGAATCTTCGACCACAAGGGTGCGCATCAGGGATAATGGACTTTCGTGATCTCGCCGCTGCGGGCGTTGATCCACATCTGCACCTTGCGCCCGGAGTCGGTGAGCAGTTCGATTTCGTAGACCAGGATGCCCTTTTCGGTTTCCAGCTCCAGCTCGAGCACCATGCCCTTTTCGCGCTTGAAGGCGATCTCGAGGATGGCGGTGAGCGGCATTACCTTGCCCTCGCGCAAGGCGCGGCGGGCCTCATCCTGGTCGTTATGGGTGTGGGAGGTCTGGGCCTTGGCGGAACTGCTTTTCGTCTCGCCGTTGCGCGAGGACGATTGCGCGGAGGAGGATGAGGACGAACTGGACGAGGACTCGGCCGCCAGCGCGGGCGTCGCGGCCAGCGCCGCCATCGCCATTCCTGCCAGCAACCTGCCTGTCTTGATCATCACGGACCAATTGTATGCGTTCCGGGCGCCGGTCTAGCAAATGCCGCCTGATGCCACCCTGACGGCGAAGCCTGACAAAAGGCTGACAGGTTCCGCCGGGGTGCCGTAGCCGGCCTGCCGCCATAAGGGCGGCCATGACCCGATTCATCCGCCTGGCGGCGCTTTTCGTCTTCTTTCCCACCCTGGCCCTGGCGCAGGCCGAGGAACGGCCCAGCGTCACGGTCTATCGCGCAGACTTCTTCCAGGCCAACCAGCCCAACACGGCGCAGGACATGGTGAACCTGTTGCCGGGCTTCAAGCTGAATGGCGGCAATACCGGCGTGCGAGGCTTTTCCGGCTCGACCGGCAATGTGCTGATCGATGGCGCCCTGCCCACCAGCAAGCAGGAAAGCGTGCAGGAGATCCTGCAGCGCATCCCCGCCGACGCGGTGGACCGGATCGAACTGATCCGCCCCGGCGCGGCGGGGCAGGACATGTATGGCCATCCGCTGCTGGCCAATGTCATCCGCAGCCGTAGTTCGAACCTGCGCGGCCGTGCCGAGGCGGAATACGCCTATAACAATATGGGCATGACCGCGCCGCGCATGGCGTTGAACCTGACACGGCAGGGCGACAATGACACGCTGGACCTGTCCTTCACCTATGGCCGCGATGTCGAGGGCAATAATGGCCGGGGCTTCCGCAACCGTTATACCGCCGCCGGGCTGCCATTGCGGCTGGCGGACTATCGCCACCCGGAATACCAGATCTTCTCGCAGGGCACCGCCAGCTATCGGCGCAATGTGTTGGGGGGCGACCTGAACCTGAGCGGCGTGATCCGTCAGGAAGTGGGCTATGCCGATATTCTGGAGACCATCACCTTCCCGGCGCTGCTGTCGAGCCTGACGACGGACCGCGAACGCGAGCGCACCATTGAAGGGCTTCTACAGTATGAATATCCGCTGGGCGAGGTGAGCAGCGGACGGCTGTATTTCATTCATCGCTCCGGACAGGAGAATGAACGGTCCCTGCAACAGACGCCGACCGCTACCGATGTCTCGCGCGGACGCGAAGGCACGCGCGAAACCATCCTGCGGCTGGATGCGCGCACCGAGGAAGGCCCGGTATCCCTGGAGGCCGGCGTTGAGGGCGCCATTAACATACTGCGCAGCGCCAATGAACTGGAACTGGGCGGGGTGATCGTGCCCCTGCCTTCCTCCAATATTCGCGTGGCGGAGGAGCGCGCCGAATTCTTCGCCACCGCGACCTGGCGCATCCTGCCCGAACTGACGCTGGAAGCAGGTGCGCGCAACGAGATTTCGACCATCGAACAGAGCGGCGATACCAACCTCACGCGCAGCCTGTCCTTCTTCAAGCCGCGCGGCCTGCTGAGCTGGCGCTTCGCCCCCGAGCATGAATTCCGCTTCCTTGCCGAGCGGCAGGTGGGCCAGCTGGAATTCAACGGCTTTGTCAGTTCGGCCAGCCTGATCAACAACAATGTGCAGGCGGGCAACCGCAATCTGGCGCCGCCGCGCACCACGCGCCTGCAGGCGACATGGGAGCATCGCTTCTGGGAGCGCGGTGCCATCACCGTCATCTATCGCCGCGACTTCATTGCCGGGCTGCTGGACAATATTCCGGTAACGATCAATGGGCGCACCTTCAACACCCGCGGCAATATCGGCAGCGGACGGCGCGACGTGTTCGAGGCGGACCTGACCCTGCCCCTGGACAGGATCGGGCTGGATGGTTTCACGCTGCTGGCGAACGGAAATCTGAGCGA
>JAEZBK010000312.1 GCA_023427355.1 Pseudomonadota bacterium | reverse complement strand
GTCTATGACCGTGTCGTGCGCCTGAAGAGCGCGAACGAGGTGGCGCTGGTCACGGGCGAGGAAAAAATCATCCCCAAGGCTCCGCGCTTCTGGGTGTGCACGGTGGAGGCGATGCCGCTGGACATCCGCGTCGCGTGCCTGGTGATCGACGAGATCCAGCTTTGCGCCGATCCCGAACGCGGCCATGTTTTCACCGACCGGCTGCTCCATGCCCGCGGCGAGGAAGAGACGCTGCTGCTGGGCAGCGAAAGCATGCGCGGGCTGATCCAGAAATTCGTCCCCAAGACCTGGTTCGAAACGCGGCCGCGCTTTTCCGATCTCACCTATGCGGGCTCCAAGAAAATCACCCGCCTGCCCCGCCGCAGCGCCATTGTCGGGTTCTCGGCACAGGACGTGTATTCCATTGCCGACATCATCCGCCGCCAGCGCGGCGGCGCCGCCGTGGTGCTGGGCGCCCTGTCACCGCGCACCCGCAACGCGCAGGTCGCGCTCTACCAGTCCGGCGATGTGGACTTCCTGGTCGCCACCGACGCCATAGGCATGGGCCTGAACATGGATGTGGACCATGTCGCCTTCGCGGCCCGCGAGAAATTCGACGGCCAGCGCCCGCGCCCGCTGCGCACCGACGAAATCGGCCAGATCGCCGGCCGCGCCGGGCGCTGGAAGAATGACGGCACCTTCGGCGTCACCGCGGACTGCGAGCCCTTCGACGAGGAAACCATCGCCCGCGTCGAGACGCACCGCTATGATCCCGTGCGCGTGGCGCAGTGGCGCAACAGCGCGCTGAACTTCACCAGCGTGCCGGCCCTGGTGACAAGCCTGGAAGCGCCGCCGCCGGAAAAGGGTCTGGGCAGGGCGCGCCCCGCCAGCGACCTGGTGGCGCTGAAGGCCCTGTCCGAAGATGCCGATGTGCTGGCCAGGCTCACGACACGGCAGGAGATCGCGCGCTTCTGGGAGGTCTGCCAGTTGCCCGACTTCCGCAAGCTTTCCACCGACGAGCATGTGAAGCTGGTGCGCACCTTCGCCCTGTTCCTGGCCGGTGGCGGCGTCATTCCCGATGACTGGATGGCGCGTCAGGTGGCGCGGCTGGATGAAAGCCTGGGCGACGTCGCCTCGCTGTCGGGGCGCCTCGCACAGGTGCGTACGCTCACCTATGCCAGCAATCGGCCAGGCTGGACGCAGGATGCCGCACACTGGCAGGGCGTGACGCGCGCCGTCGAAGATCGCCTGTCCGACGCGCTGCATGAATGCCTGACCCAGCGCTTCATCGACCGGCGCACCGCCATCCTGATGAAGACCCTGCGGGACGAAGATTTCGCCGCGATGGCGCTGGACGAAAGCGGCACCGTTTCGGTGGGCGGCGAAAGCATCGGACGCCTGGATGGCCTGTCCTTCGTGGCCGATCCGCGCGCCAAGGGCATCCATGGCCGCACCTTGCGCGCCGCCGCCTTCAAGGGGCTGGAAAGCGAACTGGCACAGCGCACGGCGCGCCTGCTGGCGGCGGACGACAAGGACATCACCCTGTCTGAACATGGCAGGCTGTGGTGGGACGGCGCGATCATCGGCCTGGTTGCAAAGGGCGCGTCACCGCTGGCCCCGCGCGTGGCGCTGGTCGCCGACAGCCCCTCGCCCGCGCTGGAAGCGAAGTTGCAGGGCTGGCTCGATGCCCGCCTGGCTGCGCGGCTGGGTCCATTGCTGGCGCTGCAAAAGGACGCCGATGGCAAAAGCGAGCTGTCGGGCCTGCCGCGCGGCGTCGCTCATCTGCTGGCGCAGAATTTCGGCGTGGTGGCGAAGACGGAACTGGCGCTGCCCGACAAGCTGGGGCCGGTGCTGCGCGCCCTTCGCCCGTATGGTGTCTGGTTCGGGCGGCGTGATGTCTGGCTGCCCAAGCTGCTGCGGCCCGATGCGGCAGGGCTGGCGGCGCTGCTGTGGAATGTCTGGCACGGCGCATCGCCCTTCCATGCCCCGCCGGCGCCCGGCCTCACCTCCTTCGCCGCCGACCGGACGGTACCGCGCGACTTTTTGCGCGCGGCGGGGTTCGAGGTCATCGCGGGCCGCGCCATCCGCCTCGACATGCTGGAGCGTTTGCAGGACGAACTGGAACAGGCGCTGGCGTCGGGCGCCGATGCGGCCACGCTTCTGACACGCATCGTTTCGTTCCTGGGATCGGGACGCGAGGAAGCGGAAGAGGTGCTCGCCGCGCTGGGCTGGAAACAGGCCGAAGTGAAAGACGCCGCACCCGTCTGGCGCCGCGCGCCGCAGAAGGTCCAGAAACCGAAGCGCGCCGAACCACCGCCGGATCCCAACTCGCCCTTTGCGGCGCTCGCCGCGTTGAAAGGCCGATGAGCGGCTCTGTGGATTTGACGTCGGGGCGCCTGGACAAGTGGCTCTTTCACGCCCGCTTCTGCCGCACACGGGAGACGGCGCAGGCGGTCATTGAAAAGGGCAAGGTCCGCCTGAACGGCGCGCGCGTGCTCAAGCCCGGCCATGTCCTGCGGCCGGGCGCCGTGCTCACCCTGGCGCTGGGCGGTCAGGTCCGGCTGGTGCGGGTGCTGGGCCTGGCCGAGCGGCGGGGCCCGGCCGAGGAGGCCCGGTTGCTGTACGAAATCATCCCCGACGCCTGAGAATGGCTCGCAGGTTCGCTGCAAGGCTGCCCCAACCCGATTGGGCTTGCCTTCCAGGGGGTACCGGCCTTAAGCACGGCGCAAATTTGATTGGTCGCGCGGTCGGACTGCGCTGCCAGCCTGCCTTCTGGAGCCGTTCCAATGACCTATGTCGTCACCGAAGCCTGCATCAAGTGCAAGTTCATGGATTGCGTCGAGGTCTGTCCCGTGGACTGCTTCTATGAAGGCGAGAACATGCTGGTCATCAATCCGGACGAGTGCATCGATTGCGGCGTCTGCGAACCGGAATGCCCGCCCGAGGCCATCAAGGCCGATACCGAAGCCGGCCTCGAAAAATGGCTCTCCGTGAACGCCGAATATTCCAAGAGCTGGCCCAATATCTCCCAGAAGGGCGAGCCGCCCGCCGACGCGAAGGAGATGCAGGGCGTGCCGGACAAGTTCGAGAAGTTCTTCTCGGACAAGCCCGGCCAGGGCGACTGATCAGCGCTTTCGCTGCAGTCTTCGCCATGCGCCCAGCGCAGGCCGGACACTGCGTTTCTGGCAGAAACATCGCAAGCGGTTGAATCTGCTGCGGATTGGGTCTTTCTAAAATAAACCGTAATTTCAACGGTTTGGCGGTTTTATCTTCCGCACCCTGTAAATTCGTGATAGGGTGTCAGCATCAAAATCGCGCTGGAGCATTACCGCCGTACCCCCGATGGCGGACCGTGCTTCTTTTCGCATAACCAGGATGTGAAATGACCGCCGCCAAAGCCCAGACCAAGGCCACTGCCCCCGCC
>JAEZBK010000169.1 GCA_023427355.1 Pseudomonadota bacterium | reverse complement strand
GGCTTTTCCGGAGCGGGAGGCGGCAGGATCACCGGCTTGCCCGGGAAGATCAGCACTTCGGCCTCGCCCGGCACGGAATAATGGAACTTCTGGTCATGGCCGGGGGGACCGGGCGGCGGCGCCGGCTGCTGCGCCATGGGCGCGTTGAGGCCCGGGATGGGCGGCAGAATGCGCCAGGGGCCGAACAGATAGACCAGCGAACCGATGAAAATGACCAGGAAGCCCACGGCCACAACCATGGTGAGGATGTCACCGCGATTGACCTCCCAGAAGCCGCGCTCCCGGGTCCATTTGTCGTCCTTGTCCTTGAACATGGCCGAACTCTAAGCCGCCACGCGCAGAAAGCGAAGATAGCAGGGCGGCCCCTTGATCGCCTTGGCTTCGTAGCGCGTGGGGGGCCAGCCGGGGGGCCGGGTTTTCCAGTCCGCCTGTCCGGTGGCCGTCCATTGGAAGGCGGGGTGGGCCATCAACCGTTCCAGCGCATAGGGCAGGTAGGACTTGTCGTCGGTGGCAAAGCGCAGTTCCGCGCCCGGTTTGAGCCGGGCAGCCAGCAGATCCAGCATCTCCATCTGCAGGAAACGGCGTTTGTGATGCCGGTTCTTGGGCCAGGGATCGGGGAAGAGCAGGAAAAACCGGGAGAGGCTGGCATCGGGCAGGTTTTCGAGGATATCGCGGCCATCGCCTTCATACAGGCGAACATTGTTCAAAGGCGTTTCTTCCAGCTTTGTCAGCATCTTGGCCATGCCCATTTCATAAGGCTCGGCCCCGATCAGGCCCACCTGGGGATTGGCCTGTGCCAACGCCACCAGATGCTCGCCAGCACCGAAACCAACCTCCAGCCAAAGTTCCTGAACGCCGTTCGGAAATTGCCCGAAAGGGTCCTTGTCCACCTGCCAGGCCAAGTCGCCCAACAGCGTTCGGCGCAGGCTGGCCTGGCGCGCGGACAGCTTTGGCCCCTTGCGGCGGCCATAGAGTTTGCGGCGCTGGCGGTCTAGCGGTGTGTCGGACGCGGAGGGTTCAGTCATCGCGGCTCTTGTTATGAGCCTGCGCGGCGTGGTCAACCTTTTTTCCGCCTTCGATCCCCAAAGACCCATGACCCTTCGCAGCACCCTTCCCGCAGCCCTGCTGACCCTGCTCGCCCTGGGCGGCACAGCCATGGCCCAGGACATTACCGCCACCATCCGGGGCACCGTGCAGTTCGACGCCGTGGCCGTGGCGGAAGGGACGTTGCCTGCGGGCCAGACCATCGCCACCGGCGGCAATTTCCGGCGCATCCGCCTGAACCTGGGCGGCCGGATCGGCGAGGACTGGTCCTATGAGTTCATGCCGCGGCTGGAGGCTTCCAGCATCCACTTCATCGCCATCGGCAATGCCTGGGTGCAGTATGACGGCTGGAGGGATGTGCGCCTGCGTGTCGGCGCCTTCGCCCCGCCGACCAATTTCGAGGATGCCACCAGCAGCGGCGAGACGCTGTTCCTGGAGCGTGCCCAGCCCGCCGACCTGGCCCGCAGCACCGTGGGCAGCCCAGGGCGCAGCGCCGTCAGCCTGTTCGGCTATGACGAACGGTATTTCGCCGCCCTGTCCTGGACGGGCGGGCTGATCAATGACGCGATCGACCGGCAGCAGGCGATCGTGGCGCGCGCGGCCTGGCGGCCCTGGTTTGAAGACCAGGATGGCGTCGCCATCGGGATCAATGTCAGCCATCTCTATGCGCCGCCGCGCACGGGCGCGACGCATGACCTGCGCCTGCGCCAGCGGCCGGAACTGAACACCAAGGTCGTGGACTTGCGGCTGGTGGATACGGGCAACCTGGACAGCAACAGCCTCACCACCATCGGGCTGGAGGCGGCTGGCAACCTGGGCGCGCTGTATGCGCAGGGCGGCGTGTTCCGGATGCTGCTGGACCGTGCGGCGCCCGCCGTCAGCGATCCCGCCTTTGGCGGATGGTATGCGCAGGCAAGCTGGTTCCTGACTGGCGAAACGCGCAGTTGGCGCGCCAGTCGCGGCGGCTATGGCATGCCCGAACCGGCACAGGGTTTTCCCGAGGACGGCTGGGGCGCCTGGGAAGTGGCGCTGCGCTATTCGCAAAGCGACCTGGATCATCGCGCGGGCCTGCCCGGCACAGTGGCGTTGCCCGATGCGGTGCGCGGCGGAAAGCAGGACATCGTCACGCTGGGGCTGAACTGGTATCCCACGGACAAGCTGCGGCTGATGCTGAACTACCAGAATGTCATCGTGGACCGCCTGGATGGCGGCGGCGGCGACAGGGGCGCGGCGCTGGACCTTGTGTCGCTGCGCACGCAGTTTGCGTTCTAGCCCGCCGGCAAAGCCCGCGAAAATACCGGCGACAGAATATACTAGTACTCAGATAGGAATATGTTTATGGGCGGGCCGCAAGCAGCCAGCCTTGCCTGCTGAATCGATTTCCGGGGTGCAGACATGGAAGACTTCCTGCTTTTCGCCAGCGTGGGCTTTGTCGCCCAGATGGTGGATGGCGCCCTGGGCATGGCCTATGGCGTGATTTCCTCCACCGTGCTGCTGGCCTTTGGCGTGCCGCCCGCCAGCGCCTCGGCCAGCGTGCATTTCGCCGAAATGGCGACCACCGCAGTGTCGGGAAGCTCCCACATCGCCGCGCGCAACGTGGACTGGAAACTGTTTGCGCGCGTGGCCCCCGCCGGCATCATTGGCGGCGCGTTGGGCGCCTATATCCTGACGGGCGTGGATGGCGACCTGATGCGCCCCTATGTCACCGCCTATCTGGGCGCGATGGGCGCCTACATCCTGTGGCGCGGCATCAAGAACCGTGCGCCCAAGCCTTTCAATACGCGTCTGGCGCCGCCCCTGGGCGTGGCGGGCGGCTTTGCCGACGCGGTCGGCGGCGGCGGCTGGGGCCCCATCGTCACCTCGACCCTCATGGCGTCGGGCGGCGAGCCGCGCCGCGTCATCGGCACCGTGAACACCGCCGAGTTCTTCGTCACCACCGCGATCTCGGCCTCGTTCTTCTTCGCGCTGATGAGCGGGCATTGGGAGGAAGCCGATGACCTGACGCAGTATGGCCTGCAGGTCGCAGGCCTGGTGGCGGGCGGCGTGATTGCAGCGCCCATCGCGGGCTTCGCCGTGGCGCGCATCCGTCCCCGTCCGCTGATGCTGGCGGTGGGCGTGCTGGTGCTGCTCATCAGCAGCTACCAGGCGGCGCGCCTGGTCGGCTGGCTGTAGGAGGCCAGGACAAAAAAATTGCCCCGGAAGGCGTCACGCCGTCCGGGGCAAATCCTGTCAGCCTTGCGGGAAAGCCCTAGAACGCGGCCTTGATCTTGTCGGCCAGGTCGGTCTTTTCCCAGGAGAAGCCACCCTCGGCATCCGGCTCGCGGCCGAAATGACCGTAAGCGGCGGTGCGGGCGAAGATGGGCTTGTTCAGGTCCAGGTGCTGGCGGATGCCGCGCGGCTTCAGGTTCATGATCTGCGGCAGCAGCAGTTCCAGGCGTGCTTCATCCACCTTGCCGGTGCCGTGCGTGTCGACATAGACCGACAGCGGTTCGGCAACGCCGATGGCGTAGGCGAGCTGGATGGTGCAGCGGTCGGCAACGCCAGCGGCCACGACATTCTTGGCCAGGTAGCGCGCGGCATAGGCCGCCGAACGGTCCACCTTGGTGGAGTCCTTGCCCGAGAACGCGCCGCCGCCATGCGGGGCCGCGCCGCCATAGGTGTCCACGATGATCTTGCGGCCGGTCAGGCCACAGTCGCCGTCCGGACCGCCTATCACGAACGCGCCGGTGGGGTTGATGTGCCAGACGGTCTTGTCGTTGATCCACTCCTTGGGAAGCGCCTGGCGGATATAGGGCTCGACCACCTTGCGGATGTCGGCGCTGGTCTGATCTTCGCTGGTGTGCTGGGTGGAAAGCACGATCTGCGTGGCTTCCACCGGCACGCCGTTCACATAGCGGAGCGTCACCTGGCTCTTGGCGTCGGGCAGCAGGATCGGCTCCTTGCCGGAGTGGCGAGCGGCGGCCAGCAGTTCGAGAATCTTGTGGCTGTAGAACAGCGGCGCGGGCATCAGCGCCGGGGTTTCGCGGCAGGCATAGCCGAACATGATGCCCTGGTCGCCGGCGCCTTCATCCTTGTTGCCGGACGCATCCACGCCCTGGGCGATGTGGGCGGACTGGGCGTGCAGCAGCACCTCGACCTTGGCGTTCTTCCAGTGGAAGCCATCCTGCTCATAGCCGATGTCCTTGATCGCGGCGCGCGCGACGGCTTCGACTTCGGCGGGGCCGACCTTGGCGGGGCCGCGCGTCTCACCCGCGATCACGACGCGGTTGGTGGTGCACAGGGTTTCGCAGGCGGCGCGGATGGTCCAGGGGTCCATGCCTTCCTTGGGGCCTTCGCGGAAGAACAGATCCACTACCTCGTCCGAGATGCGGTCGCTCACCTTGTCCGGGTGGCCTTCGGAAACGCTTTCGGAAGTGAAGAGATAGTCGGAACGCGCCATGCGGGTGATCCTTAACTGAATGGTTGGTCGCGCGGCCTGGCGGAAAACCGCCCTCTTGAACTAGGGGGCTATTTTTCCAGGCCGCACTCCTGAAGCGGGCCCCCTATTACAGAGATTTGGGCGGGGGTCAAAGAGGCATATGCCAATTTTGACATATCCTGCCG
>JAEZBK010000129.1 GCA_023427355.1 Pseudomonadota bacterium | reverse complement strand
GGCGGGGGTTATGGCGCAGGGCCGCCCCCGATTGCAAGGGCTTAGACCAAGCTATCTTACGGAACGGTTGCGCTGGCCCTCCGGATGGGCAAATCCTTGATGTGGCGGGGTCTGGGGCGGGGTTTTGGTGGCGAAGACGGCGCCTGGCGGGGTCAAGCGGGACGGTGAAACCGGCGCCCTGCTGATAAGCCCGGCCCTGGGGGTCATGGCCCTGGCCCTGGCCGCCCCGATGGCCCTGCTTTTCCTCTACAGCCTGACGCGCACCACCGGCCCGGTGCTCGAAGGCGGCGCGACCCTCGCCCAATATGCCGAGGTGCTGGGGCGGGAAGGCTATCGCACCCTGTTCTGGCGCTCGCTGGGCATCTCCGCGCTGGTGACGCTGGCCACCGTGACCCTTGCCTATCCCATGGCCTATTTCGTCGCCTTCCATGCCGGGCGGCGCAAATTCCTGTGGCTGATCGCGCTGACCATCCCCTTCTGGACGTCCTACCTGCTGCGCGTCTTCGCCTGGAAAATCATTCTGGGCTATGGCGGCGTGATCAATTCGGCGCTGATCAGCGCAGGGTTGATCGCCCAGCCGCTGGAGTTCCTGCTCTACAATCCCTTCGCCGTGGTGGTGACGCTCACCCATGCCTGGGCCGCTTTCGCCATCCTGCCCATCTATGTCAGCCTGGAAAAAATCGACCGCGCGCTGCTGGAGGCCGCCACCGATCTGGGCGATGGCCCGGTGCGGCGCTTCCTGCGCATCACCCTGCCGCTTTCCATGCCCGGCGTGATCGGGGCGGCGCTGCTGGTCTTCATTCCCACCACTGGCGATTACGTCACCCCCATGCTGGTGGGCGGGCCGCAAGGGGCGATGATCGCCAACATCATTTCTGTGCAATTCGACCGTGTCGGCAACTGGCCGCTGGGCGCGGCGATGGCCCTGTCCAGCATGGCGGTGGTGGCGGTGGTGGCCCTGCTGTTCGTGACGGCGGCGCGCGCCGCAACAAGGGCCGCGCGATGAAAAGCCGGACGCTCATGCTGTATGCCGCAGCGTATCTGGCGTTTCTCTATCTGCCGGTCCTGTTCCTGCCGCTATTTTCGTTCAACGACTCCCAATACATCGCCTTCCCGCTGTCCGGCTTCACCTCCCGCTGGTACGCCGCCCTGGCCGCCGACACCGCCATGCTGGACGCCCTGGCCAACAGCCTGAAGGGGGGCCTGGTGACGGCCCTGCTCTCGACTCTTCTGGGGCTGCTCGCCGCCAGGGCGGTGACGCAATACCGGCTCAGAGCCAAAGGCGCGATGCTGGGCTTCATCGGCCTGCCGCTGTTCATTCCCGACATCGTGCTGGGCATCGCCCTGCTCCTGATGATCGCAGCCATCGGCCTGCCCTTGTTGCTGGCGACGGTGGTGCTGGGCCATCTTTGCATCTGCACGCCGTTCGCCGTGGCGGTTCTCATCGCCCGCTTCGAAGGCTTTGACCGCAACCTGGAAGAAGCCTCGGCCGATCTTGGCGAGACACCCCTGATGACCTTCTGGCGCGTGACATTGCCCCTGATGCTGCCGGGCATCCTGGCCAGCCTGCTCCTCACCTTCATCACGTCCTTTGACGAATTCCTCATCGCCTATTTCCTCTCCGGGACAGAAACCACCCTGCCCGTTTTCATCTGGAGCCAGCTCCGCTTTCCGGCGCGGCTGCCCGTCGTCCTGGCGCTGGGAGCGCTGATCCTGCTGGTGTCGGTGGTGCTGGTGGTGCTGGCGGAACTGTTGCGCAATCGGGGCGTCGCGCCCGGCAGAAAGACGATCGGGGCCTGATATGAATTTTCTGTCGCTTCGCAACGTCACGCGGCGCTTCGGCGCGGTGATCGCCGTCGATGACGTAAGCCTTGAGGTGCCGCAAGGCGCCTTCTTCGCCCTGCTGGGCCCATCGGGCTGCGGCAAGACCACTCTGCTGCGCATGATCGCCGGTTTCGAGCAGCCGGACGGCGGCGCCATCACGATAGACGGCGCACCGATGAATGGCGTGCCCGCGAATTTGCGCCCCACCAACATGGTGTTCCAGTCCTATGCGATCTTTCCGCACCTGAACGTCTTCGACAATGTCGCCTATGGCCTGCGCAAGGACGGCCTGTCGCGCGAAGCCCTGCGCGCCCGCGTCGAAGCCATGCTCCATACGGTGCGGCTGGAGGGGCTGGGCGCCCGCGCCGCCGACCAGCTTTCGGGCGGCCAGCGCCAGCGCGTGGCGCTGGCCCGCGCGCTGGTGAAACAGCCCAAGAACCTGCTGCTGGACGAACCGCTGGGCGCGCTCGACAAGCGTCTGCGCGAACAGATGCAGCTGGAACTGCGCGCCTTGCAGAAATCGCTGGGCATCACCTTCCTGCTGGTGACGCATGACCAGGAGGAAGCCCTGTCCATGGCCGACCAGGTCGCGGTGATGAGCGGCGGCCGCATCCTGCAGGTCGCCTCGCCCCGCGAACTGTATGCGCGCCCCAATTGCCGCGAGGTCGCCGATTTCATCGGCGAGATCAATTTCTTCCACGCCAGTGTGAAGGATGTCGCGCCGGACACGCTGACCTGCAACGCGGGACTTCTTGGCATCGTCACCGTGCCGCGCGCCAGTGCCGGCTTTGCGGTGGCGGCGGGCGATCACATCCTGCTGGCGCTGCGGCCCGAACACATCCGCCTGCACGGTGGCATGGTGGCGGGCCAGATCGCGGCGTCCAGCTTCCTGGGCGATCGCAGCCATTTCCATGTCACCCTGGCCGGGCGCAGCGCGCCGGTCTTCGTCGCCTCCTCCTCGCCCGCGCCCCACGGGCCGGTGATGCTCGATTGGGAAGCCGCCGACCTGATCGTCCTGCCTTTTACGGAGTCATGACCCGCTCGAATACAGCGCGCGCCTGCGCCTGAAGCGCCAGCAAGCGTGCTTCAAGCGCCGCAAAATCCGCTTCGCCGGCCGCCTGCGCCAGCAGCGCCTTCAGGCCCGGCGTCGCCTCCTCCATCTTCGGGGTCTCGTCCAGGGCCACCCGCAGCACCTGGGTCAGCGCGTGCTGCAGCCCCGCCGCCGCGATCAACGCCGCCGCATCCTCCGGCGGCAGCGCACCGGCATCGCGCAGCTTCTCCAGCGCCGCGATGGTGTTGGTGTCCAGCACATCCGGCCGCGCCTGCGCATGCACCAACTGCAATGCCTGGGCGATGAACTCGATATCCACCAGCCCGCCCTTTGCATATTTGAGATCCCAGGGATTGGTGTCGGGGAAACTCTCCGCCATGCGGGCGCGCATGTCGCGTGCATCGGCGATCACCCGGGCGCCATCCTTGGGCGCCGTCAGCCGCCGCGCGATGGCCTGGGCCAGCGCGGTGCGCAGCGGTTCCGGCCCGGCCACGATGCGGCCGCGCGTCAGTGCCATCAGCTCCCAGGTCCAGCTTTCGGTGGCGTGATAATCCACGAAGCTCTTCAGGCTGACCGCCGCAGGCCCCTTGTTGCCGGTGGGGCGCAACCGCATGTCCACTTCATAAAGCGTGCCCGCCCCGGTCGGCGTGGTCAGGGCCGAGATGAAACGCTGCGCCAGCCGCGCGAAATACAGCGTTGGCGACAGCGGCCGTTCGCCATCCGACGCCTCCGCCTCCTGCGGGTGGTCATAGACGAACACCAGGTCCAGGTCCGAGCTGGCGGTCATTTCCCGCCCGCCCAGTTTGCCCATGGCGATGACGCAGAAACCCGCAGCCGGCACGCGACCCGCGGACTGCGCCAGTTCGGTTTCCACGCGCGGCAAAAGCCCCGCGATCACGCTTTCGGCTATGGCGGCCAGCGCGGGACCGGCAGCTTCGGCTTTTGCCGTGCCCTCGACGATCTGCACGCCCACGCGGAAGATTTCCTCGCGCGCGAAGCGCCGTGCGCCATCCAGCGCATCGTCGTAGCGCGAGCCCATCTGCCGCTCCAGCGCCGAATCCAGCGCCTCGCGTGACGGCAGGGTGGACAGAAAATCCGCATCCAGCAGCGCATCCAGTGTCGCGGTGTTGCGCGACAGGTGCGCCGCCAGCCGGGGCGTCGATCCCACGATATGCGCCAGCAGCTTCAGGAAATGCGGCCGCGCCTGGAAC
>JAEZBK010000119.1 GCA_023427355.1 Pseudomonadota bacterium | reverse complement strand
GGGCGGGCCGTCCTGCGCCATCGCAGGAACGGCCGTCCCCAGCACGAACGCGGCGGGAAGAAGGATCTTCCGCATCATGCTTACTGCGCCGGGGCGGGGGCAGGGGGCGCGGGCGGAGCGGGCGGGGCGCCGCCATTGAAGAAGGATTCGAACATCGCCGTGATCTCGGCCACGTCCACCTTGCCGTCCTTGTTGGCGTCGAACTCTTCGGGGAAGGGGATGGGCGCGGGGCTGGCGGCCCATTCGGCGCGGTCCACCGCCTTGTCGCCATTCTTGTCGTTTTCGCTGACCACCTGTTCGGGGGTGGGGATGTCCTGCGCCAGGGCGGGGGCGGCCAGCGCCAGAAGCACGGGCAGGGCGATAAGAGAGATGCGTTTCATGCTTGTGTCCTCTTCAGGGTGTTGTTGTTGGGTTACTGCGACTTCTGGCGCTCGATCTCGGCGCAGTTATACGTCATCTGGAAATAGTTCTGCACGGCCTGCGCGCCCACTTCATAGACATGCGGCTCGCCCGGCTCGCGCGGCAACTGCGCGATGCGGGCCTTGTCCCAGGCCCCGTCGAATTCCTGGTGGTTCGACATCATGATCGTGGCGCCCGCCGCCTTGGCGGCTTCGCCCATCTTGCGCTGGGTGTCGCGATAGATTTCGAATGCCCGCGCCGAACGCGGGAAGTTGAAGGCCGTGCCGCCGGAATAGGCAACGGTCAGCGTGCGCGCGCCATCCTTCACCGGGAAGGTATAGGACAGGGTGCCCGGCGTATGGCCCGGCGTCAGGATCACATTGACGGTGGTATCGCCCAGCGTGATCTTGGTGCCTTCGGGACCGACCGAGATGTCCTTCTTGGGAACGCCGCCCGTGGCGGTGGCCGGACGCGCCAGGGTCGAATCCCAGTCGCCCGCACCCATCACGATCTTGGTGCCGTAGCGGCTCTGGAACAGCGCCGCGCCCTGGTCATGGTCGCCATGGGCGTGGCTGATCAGCATGTATTTCACGTCGCGCGGATTGAGGCCCAGCTTGGTCAGGCCTTCCACCATCTCCGGCTCGATCGCATATTCGAACAGCGAGTCGATGACGATGATGCCTTCGCTGGTGGTCAGCGCCCAGGCGGAGTGGACCTTGGTGCCGATGAAATACAGGTTGTCGAACACCTTGTAGGGCTTGGCATACCAGGTGGCGCGATCCGGCGTGGCGGGCGGGCCGCCCGCGCCGCGTCCGGCCGGGGCCGCACCGCCTGCACCGCGTCCGGCCGCACCGGGGCCGCCGCGCCCACCGCCCGCCGCCGCCGCATTCTGCGGATTGACGCAGATGCGCAGGAAGGTCCCCGCGAAGTTCATCCCGGCGGCGGTCTTGGCGGCGGCCAGCAGCGCCTCCTGCGACTGGGGCGCGGGCGCCTGGGCCGAGGTTGCGGTCATGGTGGCAAGAAGGGCGGCGGCAGCCGCGCCCAGACGATACTTCATGGCATTTCCCCTTTTGATTTTGGGGCGACTATAGCCTCCCCGCAGGGAACCGGCGAATCCGCCCGGCCCGTTTCACGGCACTATTTGCAACTATTCCGGCGAATCGCCGGGCGTTTCGCGCCCGCGAAGGGCTGAACCAAAGCCCCTCCTGGCGCGTAACAATCCCATGCCCCGCCGCAAATTCCTCGCCGGTCTGCTCGCCGCCGGTTCCGCCCTGGTGCTGGCGGGATGCGACGCCGCCTTTTCCGCCCTCAAACTGGTTGTTCCCAGGACCGGGTATCGCACCGTCACGGGCCAATCCTATGGGGCCGACCCGCGCCAGACGCTCGATATCTACATCCCCGATGGCCTGAACGGCCCCGCGCCGGTGCTGCTGTTCTTCTATGGCGGGGCCTGGCAGTCGGGCAGCCGCGGGGATTATTTCGCCTTCGGCCAGGCCTTCGCCAGCGAAGGCATCGTCACGGTGGTGGCGGATTATCGTCTCTATCCGCAGGTGACGTATCCGGCTTTCGTCGAGGATGCGGCCGCCGCGATGGCCCATGTGCGCGCCACAATTGCGCGGCATGGCGGCGATCCGCAGCGCATCTTTGTCAGCGGCCATTCGGCTGGCGCGTTCAATGCGGTGATGCTGGCGTCGGAACCCGCCTTCCTGAAGGCCAGGGGTGGTGATCAGTCCTGGATTCGCGGCGTCATCGGCATCGCCGGGCCGTATGATTTCCTGCCGCTGCGCCAGAAGGACTATATCGCCATCTTCCATGGGGCGAACAATCGCGACGCGATGCCGGTGAATCATGTGACAGGTCCGCGCCCGCCCATGCTGCTGGCCTGGGGCACCGGCGATTCCACCGTGGGACGGGTGAACATCGAGAACATGGAGGCGGCGCTGAAGCGCCATAGCAGCCCCGTCGAGGTGCGCACCTATCCCGGCGTCAGCCATATCGGCATCATCCTGTCGCTGGCCCATGGCTTTCGCAGCCGCACCACGTTGCACCAGGACATGCTGCGGTTTATCCGTTCGCACGGATGACGCGACAGCCTGTATTGCCCGAACGCCTGCGCCCCGGCCTCGACCTGGTCTTTTGCGGCACGGCGGCGGGGCGTGTCTCGGCGCTGACCGGCACCTATTATGCCCACCCCCAGAACCGCTTCTGGCGCACGCTGCATGCGGTCGGACTCACGCCGCGCCTGTTTTCGCCGCAGGAGTATGAATTGCTCTGGGAGCATGGCATCGGCCTGACGGACATCGCCAAATTTGCGTCCGGCATGGATCACCAGTTGCCGCGTCACGCCTTGGGCAAGGCGGCGGCGAAGCGTCTGCGTGACCGCATCATCGCGGTTGCCCCCCGGCACCTGGCCTTCACCAGTCTCAATGCCGGCCGTGCTGTGCTGGGGCCAAAAGCCGTGGCAGGCGAACAGGCGCAGCGCCTGGGCGCCACGCGCGTCTGGCTCCTGCCTTCGCCGTCACCCCTGGCCATGAACCACTGGGACATCGCGCCTTGGGCAGCCTTGGCGCAGGCGGTGAGGAAGAGTTGAGATGCGAAGCGGCGCTTATGCCAGCGAAGGCAGAGGCGGTTCGAAAAACTACGGCAACCCCGCCGTGCGGATTGTCTCGTCCTGCCGGATGGCAATGCAGGTCTCGCTGCCCAGCATGTCGCCGCACCGGGCGCGGCCCACATCCTTCAGGCTGACGCGATAGGGGCCGATGGCCGGATCGGCGGCGGGGAAATCGGTCAGGATCACCTGTGCGCCCGACGCGAAGGCCGCATCGCGGCGGGCCGTGTCGCCCTTGCGCGCCTCGCGGGTTTCCAGGTCGGCATGCGTCAGCACCATGGCACCCGACCGCACGGCGGCGGCGATGCGTGCCTTGTCCTTCACCGGATCGTCAAAGGCCCGCACCGCGCCACCCTCGCGCACCGGGAACATCAGCGCGCCGTCATAGGCGTTTGCGCCCGCGCCATGCAGAACCAGCATCACCTTGCCGCGGGCTTCGCCCAACAGCGGCCAGCGCGTCAGGCCGTCACTGCCCTGCACCATGG
>JAEZBK010000112.1 GCA_023427355.1 Pseudomonadota bacterium | reverse complement strand
GCGTGCCCCTGTTCCAGGAGCAGGCCATGAAAATCGCCATCGTGGCGGCGAAATTCGCGCCCGATGAAGCCGACCGCCTGCGCCGCGCCATGGCCACCTTCCGGCGCGTCGGCACCATTGACTCCTTCCGGGAGAAATTCGTCGCCAAGATGGTGGAGCGCGGCTATCCGCAGGACTTCGCCGCCAACTGCTTCAGCCAGATCGAAGGCTTTGGCGAGTATGGTTTTCCCGAAAGCCACGCCGCCAGCTTCGCGCTGCTGGTCTATGCCACGGCCTGGATCAAGTGCCGCTATCCCGATATTTTCGCCGCCGCCCTGATCAACAGCCAGCCCATGGGCTTTTACGCCCCTGCCCAGATCGTGCGCGATGCGCAGGAACATGGCGTGGAGGCACGCGCGCCCGACATCAACCATTCGGACTGGGACTGCACGCTGGAGCCGCAGGACAGTCCCGCCCGCGACCACCTTCATTCGCGCCATGGCCAGATGCGGGACGATGTGCGCGCAACCCATGCGCTGCGGCTTGGCTTTCGGCAGGTGGATGGCTTTCGCCAGGACGATGCGAAGAAAATCACGGATACGCGCACCAGGCCCTTCGCGTCCATCCGCGATGTATGGCTGCGCACGGGGCTCGACCCGGCTGCCCTCAGGCGGCTTGCCGAAGCCGATGCCTTCCGGTCCCTGGGACTGGACCGGCGTGCCGCGCTATGGGCCGTCCGGGCCTTGCGGCGCGTCGCCGACAAGGACGACCTGCCGCTGCTGGCGCGCCTGAATCTGCCGCCGCAGGAATCACAGGTTGCGCTGCCCGCCATGATGCTGGGCCAGCAGGTGGTTGAAGACTATCGCCACCTGCGCCTGTCGCTGAAAGCGCACCCCGCGGCGCTGCTGCGCCCCGAACTGGACCGGCGGCGCATCCATACCAATGCCGAGTTCCTGGCACTTCGCGACGGCGCCCGCGCGCATATCGCAGGCCTGGTGCTGGTGCGCCAGCATCCCGGCAGCGCCAAGAGCATCTTCATGACGCTGGAGGACGAGACCGCAGCCGCCAATGTGATGGTCTGGCCCAAGATCTTCGAGGCCTATCGCCCCATCGTGATGGGCGCGCGGTTTGTCGCCGTTTCTGGCCGGGTGCAGAGTGAGTCCGGCGTCGTACACCTGATTGCCGAAAAGCTGGAAGACTTCACGCCACTGCTACAGCGGCTGAACGCGCGCGCGCCCGAGTCGGTGATGCCCAAAGGCCGCAATTTCCACTAGGACCGCGTTTGGACTGCAGGCATCCACTGGTGGATCCTGCCACAGGCCCTGCGGGCCGAACTGAACGCTGGCAGCGCGCACGGGCGATACGGGGGATGTGTCGCTCGCCCTGTCGGCTTTCTTCCAGAGCAGGCCTTCCCTGCGTCGGCTACCATCCCTTCGTGGAGGGCTGTCAGAACGGGATCGCCACCTTCAGCGAATAGCTGTCCTGCCGCGATGTCGCGCCGAAGGTGCTGCTGTAGAGGAAGCGCAGGTTCCAATTGTCATTGGTGATGAAATCGAACCCGGCCATGGCCTGGTGGAGTTGCGTGTCCGGTGTGCTGCGGACGGTGAATGGCATGACACCGGCGGGCGCCCCCTCGAACGCGGCCTGCACCTGCAGCGTGTCGCCCAGGATACGATGCTTGTAGCCATAGCCGACAAAGGGACGCAGCACGGCAACGCCGCGGAAATCCAGTTCGCCGCCGAACTCCAGCCCCGCGCCGGCATCGCCCGTGAGGTGATAGCCGCCGCTGCCGAAGAGGTTGAGCGGACCGGCTCCCGTCTCGCGGAAGGCGCCGATGAAGAGCTGGCTGAAGTTCACCTCTGCAAAGGGACGGACATAGAAATTGTCCTCGCCAAAAATCTGGGTCGCCAGGCGCAGGCGCTCGTTGAGGAAATGATCCTCGCGGCGGCTGGACGCCACCGTGCCCGGCGCAATCGCGCGGTTGGCGTTGCTGACCGACATGCCGCCGGTTACGCCCAGGGAGACGGCCACCGGCTCGAACAGCGCCTTCAGCATCAGGCCGCCGGCAAAGGCGTCGGCATGGCTGTCTGCCGAATTGCCCACGCGCGCGCTGTCGGTGGAATAGCTGCCCGCCAGGCCGATGCGCAGCATGTCATTGACGCGGAACTGGTGTCCCGCTGCGATCTCGATCGCACGGCGCCTGGAACCCAGGCTTGCAGTCGTGGCGTCGATGTCGGTGAAGCGCGGCGTGGCGCGCAGCCATGTGCATTCCGCTTCCTCGGTGAAGCGCCAGGCGCCGCCCTGCGCCGGATGGCAGCTCATCATGGCGTCGGCAAGATTGGCGCCGATCGCCTGCACCGCCTGCTGGCTGGCGAGCATCGGCTCGGGACTGAGCGCCTGGTAAGCCCCATGCAGGCCCTGCGCGTCCGGGATGGCGAAGATCGCCTGGATCGTCGGCGCCAGCGCCGCGGTGGAACCCGCCAGCTGGATACTATTGAAATATTGGCCGATCGCCAGGTCGTTGGCGTTGAGGGCCGAGACGGCAGGCGCGAAGTTCACGTTCAACGTGACCACCGCGTCGGTCGTGTTGGGGAAGCTCAGCGCATAGTTGGCCACGGCGCTGTTCGCCGTGATCAACTGCAGGCCCGCATTGGTGGTGCCGCCCGCTGCCGACAGGATGGAGAAGCTGGTCGAACCCGGCTTGATGACCGCGACATTGTTGAAGTTCAGCATCAGCGCGCCATTGACGCTGGCCGTGCCGCTGGCGTTGAGCCGGTCGGCGCTGCCGCTGGCGAAATCCACATCCACCTGGAAAACGCCGCCGGGAAGCTGGTTGTAGCTGCCGGTCAGGACGGTGGTCATGGTCGTGCCGGCGCCGCCGGGCGAGAAGACCGCTTCATTGTCCAGCGCCGAACCGCCCAGATCCAGCACCGCGCCCACTGCCAGCGTCGCACCGGCATGGTTGCGGAACAGGTTGGTGCCGCCGCCCAGCTGCACGCGACCGATCAGCGTGCCGTAATTGTCGAAGGTTTCATTGCCATCGCCGCCCACCACGGTGACGCCGTCGATGCCGCGGCTGGTGGTCAGGGTGCCGCGATTGACCAGGCTGTTATTGTTGCCGTCCAGGAACCGCACGGCCGCGCCTTCGCCGCCGCCGCCGGAAACCGAACCGCCCGCGTTCACGGTCACGACGATGTCGCCATTGTTCGGTACGGCCGTAGCGCTTTGACCGGGGAACGGCGCATTGGGGTCGTTCGGCCCCGCCGCCACGCCCTTGCTCTGCGCGCTGATGCCGTCTGCGTCCAGGCCTTCGGCGGTGATGCTGCCATCCACCGTGATCCTGATGCCGCCCCCCGCGCCCATGCTGGAGACGCTCTGCGCCACGATGCCATGGGCCCGCGCACCCGTCGTGCGGATCTTGCCGCGCGGATCGATGGAGATATTGCCGGCCTTGGCCTGGCCGGTGAGGAAAGGCAGGAAATAGGGCGTGGTCTGGATGGGGACCACGGTGGTGATTGCCTTGCCCTGCTGGCCCTCCGCCGTGGCCGCGCCGAAGCTCTGCGCCAGGACGGCGATGGAATCCTCGCCGCCCGTGCTGACATCGCCATTGCCGGTGACGGTCACGTTGCCGGCGCCGTTCAGGCCCGCGCTCTGTGCGACCAGGCCCGACGAACCCTTGGCCTCGGTGGTGACGCTGCCGCGCAATTCGATGTTGACCGCGTCGCCGGTGCCCTGGCCGCCCGCACTCTGGGCGAAAATGCCGGTGGCGCCGCTGCCGCGGGTCGTGATGTCGCCGGTCTGTTTGACTGTCACCAGCCCGCCATTGCCGCGATCACCCACGCTGCCGACGAAGAAGCCCAGCAGCCCCGGAACGTCGAAATTGCCGATGCTGCCCAACTGGCCACCGCCGCCGCCCACGCTTTGCGCGAAGATGCCCAGCGCACCTTCGCCGCTGGTGACGATGGAAGACTGGTTGTCCACCGTCACGGCGGCGCCATCGCCACCCGCGCCGCCCGCCTGGCCGAACGCCAGGCCGATGCCGAAGCCGTATTGCGAACCGATCAGGCCCGCGAACCCGCGATCCACATTGCCCGCGCGGCCGCCGCCGCCGCCGATGGACTGCGCGAAGACACCATAGGAGGCCGTGCCCGACGTATTGAGGGCCGCCTTGTTGGTGACCGAAACGATGCCGCCATTGCCGCCCGCACCGCCCGCGCCGCCGACCCCGATCTTGCCGGTGATGCCGATGGCGGCCAGCCCGCCGATACCGCCGCCGCCGCCCACGCTTTGCGCCTGTATGGCGGTGGCGTTGCCGCCGCGCGTGGTGATGGCGCCGCTGTTGGTGACGGTGACATTGCCGCCATGGCCGCTGGCGCCGGCATTGCCGCCCACCGCCAGGCTGATGTCCTGATAGATTTTTGTCGCGCCCACCGGGATGAAGACCGTTTCCACCGGGAAGGGCAGCAGCCCGCCCGTGCCCAACTGGCCATTGCCGCCGGTGCCGCCGCCGCCGCCGATGGATTGCGCGAAGATGCCGTCCGACAATTCGCCATGGGTAAGGATGACGCCGCTATTGTCCACAGTGACCACGCCGCCATCGCTGGCGCCGCCGCCATTGCCGCCGACGGAGGCCTGGAGATTGACGTTGCGCGCGGCATTGTCG
>JAEZBK010000110.1 GCA_023427355.1 Pseudomonadota bacterium | reverse complement strand
CTCTTGCCGGTGCCGCGCTGGATCGGCAACGCGGCGCTCACTTCGCGCAGCGACCGCTCCATGAAGCCATCCATCACGGTGCCGACCTGCGCGCGGTCCTTGAGCAGCCGCTGGCCCCAATCGCCGTCGCGGCGCACCTCGATCTCCTTGACCACGGCGGCGGAAAGCTCGGCAAACTGGCGCACCAGGTCCAGCAAATGATCGGTTTCGAAAAGCGGATGCCGCGTGGCGCAAATCTCCGCCCGCTGCCCATCCAGCCGGCCAAACAGGATCTCGCCCACCAGGCCCATGTCGGTCTGGGCCAACAGGGTTTCGCCGGTCTGTCGCGCGATCATCAAGGGCAGGCGCAGGCCCTCCCAGGGGCGCGACAGCCGGTTCATCGCGATCACCGCCACATAGGGCGCCGCATCGGGCATGTCGCTGACCAGCCCGTCATAGACCGCGCGCAACTCCCACAGCAATTCGTCGTTCATCGGCGCGGGGGTCGGCATCAGCGCCTGGATCTTCATCACGGCCTGCGAGGCGACCAGCATCAGCACCATTTCGCGGGCATCGGCCAGGGCGGCGTCGTCGCCCAGCACGGCCTTGGCCGTCTTCGCATCCGCCAGCGCCGTCTCCAGCGCCTGCGCCGCCGCCATCCAGTATTCTCCGGCGCGCGCCAGCGCGTCATTGTTCTTCTGCGCCAGGATCAGGGCCTTGGCCTCGATGTCATAGGCCGCCGTTTCGTCCGGCAGCAGCGTCGCCAGCCAGTTCCATACGGGCATGACGGTGCTGCGCGCGATCGCCGCCTTCTGCTTGGCCTTGCGTGGCGCCGATGTGAGCAGGTCCTGGAAAGGCAGGCAGAACAGGCGCAACGGCGTCGGGGTGCGGTCGCCATGATCGCGCCGCAGCACCGGGCGCAGCCCGGTCAGTATGTCTTCATGGGGCAGGCTGCCATCCATCAGCCGGTCAAGCTCCACCGCCCGCGCCAGGCGCGCAGCGACATGCCCCGGCAATCCGCCGAGGAACGCTTTGAGCAGTCCGGTCTTGTCCGCGCTGAGCACGGCGGGAAAATCCCCTTGCTTCTCACGCTCACATTACGGGCAGCAAAGTTAACGGCGCGTTGAGGAACACCTTACCCGATGGCGGGCAACGTCAGCCGGGCCAGCAATCCGCCGCGCGGGGAGGCTTCAAGGGCGAAACCACCCCCATAAAGCTTGGAAATATCGCCCACGATCGCCAGCCCCAGGCCGGTTCCAGGCACGCTTTCATCCAGTCTTTCGCCCCGCGTGCCCACCTTTTGCCGCTCGGCCGGCGACAGGCCAGGCCCGTCATCCTCGATGTCCAGCACCAGCTGCGCGCCCTGCCGCCGCACGGTGACATGGACCTCGCGCCTGGCCCATTTGCAGGCATTGTCCATCAGGTTGCCCGTCATCTCCTCCAGGTCCTGCCGCTCGCCGCGGAAATACAGGTTGGGCGGGCAGGCGACTTCGATCTCGATGCCGCGCGCCTGGTGGATGCGCGACAGCACGCGCGTCAAATCGGCCAGCACCGGCTCCACCGCGGTGCGGTTGCCCAGCACATTGACGTTGCCCGCCGCGCGCGCCCGCGTCAGGTAGTGATCCACCTGCCGGCGCATCGTGAAGACCTGGCGCTTGACCTGTTCGGCCAGCGGCGAGGGTTCCGACGCTTCCGCCTCGCTCGCCAGCACCGACAAGGGGGTCTTCAGGAAATGCGCCAGGTTGGAGACATGGGTGCGCGCGCGCCCCACAATTTCCGCGCCATGGGCGATCAGGCTGTTCAGTTCGGCGGCCAGGGGCGCGATCTCGCTGGGGAAGTCGCCTTCCAGGCGCTGCGCCTTGCCGTCGCGGATACGGCTCAACGACTCGCTGACGCGCCGCAGCGGCAGCAGGCCGATGCGGACCTGCAGGAAGATCGCCAGCACCAGCACCGCGCCCAGCAGCAGGAAGAAGGTGATCAGGATGCCGTTGAAGCTGTCCACCTGCTGGTCCACCGCCGCCATGTCGCCCGCCACGGTGACGCGATAGGCGGGCACCTGTCCGTCGGCGGGCGCCGCCCCGGTAAGCGTGACGCGCTGCGTCAGCACGCGCAGATGCTGCCCGTCCGGGCCATTGGCCTCGCCCCAGGCGACGGGGCCCTGGCGGCTGGCGATTTGCGGGAACAGCCGCGCCCCGAACAGCGAGCGCGAGGCCAGGATGGGCGCCGCCCCTTCGACATCGCGCGCGATCTCGAAATAGCGACCGGAATAGACGCGGGCGTAAGCCGAATTGACGAAGCGTTCGTCCAGCGAAAGGCCGACCGCGCTGGTCTGGGTGGCGACGATCAGGCCATCCATGTCATTGCGCAGCACGGTGTCGAAATTGGACAGGGCGGCGGTGCGGAACGCCGCCGACAGCACCACGCCGCCGATCACCAGGCCCAGCATGGTCCAGATCGCCGCGGTGGCGATGAGGCGGGCGGCGAGGGAGTTGAACCTCGTCTTCATGGGACGACGCTAGGCGTCCTGCGCGGGCGCGTCGAGCGTATAGCCCAGCCCGCGAACGGTCTGGATCAGGTTGGCGTCCAGCTTCTTGCGCAGGCGGCCGACAAAGACCTCGATGGTGTTGGAGTCGCGGTCGAAATCCTGGTCATAGAGATGCTCGACCAGTTCCGTGCGCGACACCACCTTGCCGCGATGATGCGCCAGATAGGCCAGCAGCCGGTATTCCTGGCTGGTCAGCTTGACCGGATTGCCGTTCAGCGTGACGCGCGAGGCGCGGGTATCGATGCGAAGATTGCCGATCTCGATCTCGGCGGCGGCAAGGCCTGCGGCGCGGCGCAGCAGCGCACGCAGCCGCGCCAGCAATTCCTCGGTATAAAAGGGCTTGGGCACATAATCGTCGGCGCCCGCATCGAAACCCGCCACCTTGTCGCTCCAGCTATCGCGGGCGGTGAGGATCAGCACGGGCATCATCTTGCCGGCCTTGCGCCACTTCTCCAGCACCGAAACGCCATCCAGCTTGGGCAGGCCGAGGTCCAGGATCACCGCATCATAAGGCTCGGTGTCGCCCAGGAAATGGCCTTCCTCGCCGTCAAAGGCGCTGTCCACCACATAGCCCGCATCCGACAGCGCCTTGCGCAACAGCCGCTGCAGTTCGCGGTCATCCTCGACCAGCAGGATACGCATCAGTCCTCCTGACCACGGCCGCGGCCACGGCCCCCGCCAAAGCGGCGGCCCTCGCCCTGTCCGCCAAACCGTTCGCGATTGCCCTCACCGGGACCGGCGCCGCGATTGAAACGCTCCGCACCAAACCCGCGCGAAGGCTGGGCGCGCCCCCAACCGGGACCGCCCTCATTCTCGCGGGAAAACATGTTGCCGCGCGGCGCGGGCCCACGCGGCCCCGCCTCGCGTCCGCCAAGGCCCTCGCGCCCGCCAAAGCCGGAGCGGTCCGGCCCCATCATGCGGCCGGTGCGCGCATCCACATCGCGTTCGATCACGCGTCCCTCGGGCGTCAGCCATTTGAGGCGATAGCCGGGCGCGCCGTTGCGGTTGAACCCTTCGGCATCCAGGAACTGACCCGGCACCGTGCGGCGGATCTCCGGCAAAAGCCGGTCCAGCGGCTGGGCGCCATCGGGCTGCGCATGCGCCATGCCCGGCGCCACAAGGGGCGCCAGCAACATCGCGACAATCAGGGCAAGTCTCGGGCGCATCGGGCAATTTCTAGTTTGCACGATATGAACCCGGGATGAATACCGCGTCCAGTCCCCGTTCAGGCTCGGCCCCCTACTTTCCTCGCCATGGGCCGGCATCCCGCCGCCCGCGAATTTGAAGGAGACGACCATGAACGCCAAGAAGACCCTTCTGGCAATCGCGGCCCTGGCGGCTCTGACCGCCAGCGGCCTTGGCGCCGCCAGCGCCCAGCCCCGCCACCATGACCGCCATGGCCGCGATGTCCGCGTCGAACGCCATGTGGTGATCGAGCGCCCGGCCTACCGGCCTGCGGTGCGCCCGTATGTGAGCCGCGACAATGTCTATCGCACCCTGCGCGCCCATCGCTATGTCGGCATCGGCAGCCCCTACTTCCTGCGCGGACAGTATGTGGTGCGCAGCCATGACCGCTTCGGCCGCGTCGTGCTGGTGCGGATCGATCCGTGGACCGGCCGCTACATGGGCGTCGTGCGCATCTAGGACCTTGGGGCGCAGGATCGGCGGTCCGCCCCTCCCCGACCGGTCCTGGGCCACCCAAGTGAAGCCCCGCGTCTCCCCCGGCGCGGGGCTTCTTCTTTTTATTCTGCCGGCGCCATCGCGCGCTGCAATTGCTCTAGCTGCCCGGCATTGGACCGCGCGATGCCGAGATTGGCGGCAAGCAGGGCGACAACATCAGACAGCGCAAGGCCAGAGGCGGCCTCATCAGGCTGGCCGGGGGCGATATGGTCCCGAAGCTGGGCTGGGTCTGCGCCGCTGGCGGCGGCGTCGAGCAGCCGCACAGCACCCCAAGGCAGAACGCAGCGCTGATTGCTTTGCTGGCTGACATAGACGGGCACCTCGCGGATCACGGTTTGAATCTGGACATCGGCCGCGCGCTGCTGCGCCAGGTGCGTGCGCGCCGCCGCCTCGCCGCGTGCGGCCTGCGCCGCTGCAGCCTGCATCCGCGTCAACTGCGCCTGCGCATCGGCCAGCGCATGGACATCGCGTTCACGCTCCAGCGCAACAATGCGCGCCTTGAAACCTTCTTGCAGCAGCGGCAAGCCCTCGATGCGCGCGCTCTGCCAGAACAGCAGCACCACCAGCAGAAGCGCCAGCGCCACCGGCACGCGCCCGGTCAGGAACGCCAGCAGCGCCGTCATTGCTTCACCAGCCGACCGAACAGCCCCAGCAGCAGCAGCGCCAGCGACAGCGCCGTCACCACCCAGCCGGGCACATGCGCCTTCATGTCGTCGGGCAACGCCGTCCAGGCGCCCTGCAACGCCAGCGCCGCCGCCATCGCCTGCACCGAAAACCAGCGCCAGGCGCGTTTCCAGTCCTCAACCAGCATGGGCCGCCTCCAGCGCTGCAACGCGCGCCGACAGCGCCTCGACCGTCGCATAGAGATCCTTCACGCCCCACAGGGCGAGAAAGGCAAACGGCTCGCTGGAGGCCATCCAGACGCCGTCTTCCTGCGCCGGCGCGCTGACGCCCAGGCCGCCCAGGGCGCCGTGCGCCTGCTGGGCCAGGATGCCGAATTCGCGGCTGGCGCGGCCCGTCCTGGTGAAGTCGGAATATTTGTCGAACTCGCCGACCCACAGGGCGCGGATGGCGTCGCGCCAGTCGCGCTGCGCCGCGCAGACGGCCTTGAGCCGCGTGTCGGACGTGGTGCCGTATGTGGTGGTGGTGCCATTGGTGGTGATGGCGCCAACGTCAACTGACGTGTATCTGAACTTGATGAGTGCCGAGCCTGTATTGTCAACGCAGTTTAACTGCGCGTTGCCGGCACTGTGCTGCTGGTATGCCGTAAACGCGTTACCCGCAGCGTTTTGCTGCACCGCCACCCTTGCATCGGTCGTAACGCCACCGTCTGTCGTGGTGCCAAACCCGACGTTTCCGGTAGAGCTGACATAGAGATCAACAGATGACGTACGGCTGAGGGCAAACGCGGTTGCATTGGGCCGCCAGACAACCGTTCCATAGGCGCCCGCGATGCCGAAGCCGGAAGCAGCACTGTTGTCCGCGCCGATATAGGTGTCACCGGCGCCATTGGTGATGCGGTAATAGGCTTCGCTGGTGGTGGGGGAACGCTGGATTCTCACGTTGCCGTCAAAAGTGGATGGCCCGGCGGCTATCGCGCCGCTGAAATTCGCCGACGCCGCCGTCATGGTGCCGGTGAAGGCCGGGCTCGCCATGTTCACCATGCGGCCATCGGCGCGGGCATAGTGGCGGCAGCGCCAGTTGCCGCTGCCGTCCGAGGTGAAACAGGCCATGTCGCCCGCCGCCGTGACGATATTGGCGCCGCCCGGCAGGACCAGGCTGGTGGCATGATGCGTCAGCGTCAGGCTTTGCGCGAAGCGCACGAAGCGCAGCCTGTTCGCCGCCGTGCCAAAGCCGGTAATGGTTGTGGTGCCGGTGACAGCCACGAACAGCGCTCCCGCCGCCCCGATATCGCAGGTGGCGGCGGAGGCAATGCTGGCCTCGCCCGCGCCAATCAGGGCGTGCGCGTCGGTCCAGACGCCATCGGCATAGACGATGCACGCGCCTGTCGCCGCCACAAAGGCGCGCAGGCCGTTGAACGGCGTCAGCATGACCCACGCGCCGTCGCGGCAGGCCGCGATCTTGTAGGCATACCCGCTCCAGCCCCCCGTCGGCGCGCCGCCGACCAGATAGGCATCGCC
>JAEZBK010000097.1 GCA_023427355.1 Pseudomonadota bacterium | reverse complement strand
CATGAAGGGGGAGGTGTCGCAACGAGGTGTCGGTACTTCACCGGCCCGAGTTGCGACGGAGGGGGATCATTAGATCCCAGGCCTGCGCATCCACACAGATGCGCTCCACCCGAACAACAACGCCATCAGCACCGCGAACAGGCCATAGGCCACGGGCGTGTCATGGGCCAGCGTATAAAGCCGCCGTTCCAGTCCGGTCTGGTCGATGAAGAAGGGCGTGGACTGCACGCTCACCACCTGGCCGTCGCGGAACAGATAGACCTCGACATTGTATTGTCCGCGCGCCGCGGTGGCCGGGATCGGCACCACGGTCTTGAACAGGCTCTCGCTGTGGAAATCGATGCTGCCGGGCGCATCGGTATAAAGCCCGCGTTCCGCCATCTGGCGCAGGGCTGCGGCGCGGAAGGGCGCGTCGTCATGGTGCGTGATGACCGCCGCTGGCGTCAGCTGCGCAGGGCCCAGGCCATACCGTGTCAGCACGTCGGGCCCGGCAATCTGCGCCATCGGCCGTGTGCTGGCCAGGAAATAGAAGGCTGGCATGCCCTGGAAGCGCGCCGCCTCGCGATTGACCCACACGCCCAGCACCCGATCGCGCCGCCGCACCGTCAGTTGCGTGTCGGGCCCGCGCACCACCACCACCACGTCGCGGCCGCTCGCGCCCGCCGGCCGCTCGATGGTGCCGAACACCACGATATCGGCGCCGGTATAGCTGGAGTTGATGTTGATCTGGTCCTGGCTGAGGCCGGAGACAATGTCCTCCGCCGCCGTTGCGGGCGTTGCCAGAAGCATCAGGGCCAGAAGCGCGCGGCGCATCAGTCCGGCCCCCCGATGGTGGTGGAATAGATGTCGCCCGGCGTCACTACCAGGCCCCAGGCCAGCCGCGCCGCCACCAGCAGCACCAGCAGCGCCAGCAGCAGGCGCAACTGTTCGCCGCGCAGCTTTGCGCCCGCGCGGATGCCCGCCTGCGCCCCCACCACGCCGCCCAGCACCAGGAAGAAGGCCAGCAATATGTCCACCGCATAGTTGGCGCGGGCTTGCAGCACGGTGGTGACGGCGGAAATGGCAATGATCTGCGCCAGCGAAGTGCCCAGCACCACGTTTGTGGGCATGCGCAGGATATAGATCATGGCCGGTACGATGATGAAGCCGCCGCCGATGCCCATGATGGCAGACAGGATGCCCACGAACAGGCCGATGGTGATGGGCGGGATGACGCTGATATAGAGCCGCGACTGGCGGAAGCGCATCTTGAAGGGCAGCGCCATGATCCAGGGCCGCGTCACCGCCCGCGCGGGCGCCACCGCGCCGCCGCGCGACGCCTTCAGCGTGTCCAGGCTTTCCTTCAGCATGATCGCGCCGACCACGCCCAGCAGCAGCACATAGGACAGCGAGACGATCAGGTCCATCTGGCCCTGGCGGCGCAACTGGTCCACCAGCCACACGCCCACCAGCGTGCCTACCAGGCCGCCGCCCAGCATCACGCCCGCCATCTTGAAATCGATCGCCCGCCGCCGCCACTGGCTGATCGCGCCCGACACCGACGATGCCGCGATGTGGCTGAGCGTGGTGCCGACCGCGACGGTGGAAGGAATGCCGTAGAACACCAGCAGCGGCGTCATCAGGAAGCCGCCGCCCACGCCTAACAGGCCCGACAGGAAGCCCACGACAAGGCCCAGGCCTATGAGAAAGACCCAGTTGACCGACATCTCGGCGATGGGAAGGAAAATCTCCATCACGGGCCAATCTGCGCGTGCGCCCTCAGCGGGTCAACCCGCGCGTCACCGCAATATCAATGGGAATTACTGGCCCGCAAGATCAGACGGTTCCGGCGGCATACAAGCGCGGCCAGGAAAAGTGGGGACCGGTTTTCCGTCCGGCCGCGCGACCAATAACAATGACGGGATATGCCGTTTACTGGCCCGCGAGATCAGACGGTTCCGGCGGCACGTTCGCGGCGCGCGACAGCGGCTGCGCCTTGAAGCCCTGTGCCGACTTGGCGGCGGTGGCGCGGTCGGCTTCCGGCAACTGCGTCGCCAGCACCGAGGCGCGCTGCTGCGCATCATTGTCGCCCGCCGCGGCGGCGATCATGTACCACTTGTAGGCGTCCACCAGCGACTGGGGCACGCCGTCACCGCGTTCATACAGGACGGCCAGGTTGAACTGCGCATCGCCCACGCCCAGCGCCGCCGCGCGCGCGAACCAGCGCGCCGCCTCCGGCATGTTGGGCTGGCCCAGCGAGCGGTTGGCCATCGCCACCGCCAGGTTGTACATGGCCAGGCGATTGCCCTGGTTGGCGGCGGCCGTGTACCAGCGCGCAGCAGCCTGCGGGCTGGCGGCGACGCCTTGGCCGCGCTCATACAGCGTGCCCAGGCGATACTGCGCCACGGCATGGCCGGCCTCGGCGCCGCGGCTCAGCCACTTGAAGGCTTCCGGCGCGTTGGGTGCGCTGCCATTGGCGCCCAGCGCACGCATGCCGATGATGGTCTGGGCCACGGCATTGCCGCCTTCGGCCAATTGCGCAATCCGGTCGAGCGAGGGCGCTGCGCCGGCGGCCTGTGGCGCGGCAGCCTGTGGGGCAGGGGGCGGTGTCGCCTGCTGCTGCTGCTCCATCGGCGCCTGGCCCTCGGGGGCGGCTTCGCCGGTATTCTCCGGC
>JAEZBK010000092.1 GCA_023427355.1 Pseudomonadota bacterium | reverse complement strand
AAACATGGATGCCCGGCGTATGGTCGGAATAGCCGACCGGCAGGCCAAAAGCGGCGGCCATGCTGTCCATGGCGCGCAAATTCACTTCTGCGAAGGGCGCAGGATATTCCGTCGTGCAATGCAGCAGCGTCACGCGCTCGCGCAAGGCCTCATGCCCGCCGGGGGACGCAAAGGCGTTCTTGAACGCCTCGCGGCCTGGCCGCGCATTGCCAGCCGTCATGGCGAACGCCAGCACGCTGAGCGCTTCCTCGATCTCGCCCATGGTGCTGGTGCCGGTGGACAGGACGATGCGCCTGCCGGTGCGCGCGACTTCTATCAGGAACGGCGCATTGGTGATTTCGCCAGACGGAATCTTGACCGTCTGCATTCCAAACTCGCCGATCAGCATGTGCAGGCTGTCCACGTCAAACGGCGTGGAGAGGAAGGCGATGTTCCGCTTGCGGCAATGCGCGATCAGCATCTCGTGATCCGCCGCCGAAAGCTCCAGCTTGCGGATCATCTCATGCTGGCTCTCGGCCGCATCCGTCGTGCGGTTCTGGTACTCGGCCTTGGGCGCAGCCTTGCTGACCAGCTTGTCGGCCTTGAAGGTCTGGAACTTGACGATGTCTGCGCCGGCTTCGGCAGCCACGTCCACGAGCTGGCGGGCCATTTCGGGAGAACCGTTATGATTGACGCCGGCTTCGGCGATGATCAGGGTTTTCATGTCAGTGCCCATGGCTGATGTCGAAAAAGGGCTTGGCATCCGTCAGCGAAACCGCGGCCAGCGTTCCGGCGATGAAATTGCCCGCGTCGCCCTGCCCATATAGCGATTGCGTATTGCCCAGCGCCTGGCGGAAGTCTTCCGACAGCGCCTTGCCGATGGCCTGCACGATCTGCGCCCGGCTTTCCGCGGCATCAATGACCGAGCTGGCCTTCAGGCGGCCCTGCTGCCGCGCCCCGATATTGACGGTGGCGCGCTTCAAGGCAGGCGTCTCGATCAGTCCGCTGGACGAATTGCCGATCGTGACATCGGCAAGCGCCATGGCGCTGAGATAACGCTGCTGTCCCAGCGAAACAAAGGCGCGCGCACGACCGGCATTGGCACGGCACCAGTCCCGCGCCTGCTGCGTCAGCCCGCGCCCGGACGGATCGGCATTGGGCAGGGTGAAAATCACGCTGGCGGCAGGAAATTCCTCAAGCGCCGCCAGCAGCTCGCCCTGCGCGGCTTCGGGGCTGCGATCACCAAGCGTTGCCGGATGATAGGTCACAAGAAACAGGGGCGAGCCCAGTGCCATTTCGAGCGAATCTTCCAGCGCCTTGCGATCCATCCACGCGATCTTGCGCAGATGATCCAGGCCAGGGGCACCACTGACAAACACCCGCTCCGGCGCCTCGCCCATCTGCACCACGCGCTTGCGATAGGGCTCCGCGGCCACGAAGTGCCACTGCGCCATCTTGGTCAGCGCATGACGGATACCTTCGTCGAAGGCCCCCTCGGTGGTTTCGCCGCCATGGATGTGCGCGATGGGAATGCGCGCCACAAGCGCGGCCTGCGCCGCCGCCAGGATTTCAAAACGATCACCCAGCACCAGCAGCATGTTGGGCTGCAGACGCTGCAGGGCGTCCGCAAAGCCTATGGTGGCAAGCCCCATGGACTTGGCGACACCCACCGCCGTGTCGGAAGACAGCAGCATCTCGACTTTTTCGTCCACGCCAAAGCCATCAGCTTCGATCTGGCGCACGGTCAGTCCGAAATCCGGCGACAGGTGCATCCCGGTTGCCGCGACCTGCAAGGCCAGCGCGGGATGGGCAGCAATCGCGCTCATGACACTTTGCAGCAGTCCATAATCGGCGCGCGTGCCGGTGACGACGCAGATTTTGCGTTTTGCGCTCACGCAGCATCCCCGAGCTTGGCACTGCTGGGAATGTTGATGAGGCTTGCCTCCAGCATTTCCGCGACAGGCAGCGGCGCACGCGAGGCCTTTTCGTACATGGGCAGGCGATGCAGCAGTGTCCAGGTGGGACGGCACTGGTAGCCGGCATCGTTGGCAGCCGCCAATACGCGATCAAGCACAGCCATGTCGGGATGGTTCAACGCCACCGTGCAGAGCCAATAATTGCTGGTTGTGCCCTCCGGCTCGGCCATGAATCGCAAGGCGCGGGAATTGGCAAAGACGCGTTCATAGCGCTGGGCCAGGACCCGTTTGCGGGCGATGAAGTCCGGCAGGCGCTCCAGCTGGGCGCAGCCCAGCGCGGCATTGAGATTGGGCAGGCGGAAATTCCACGCCACCTCATCATGGCGGAACTCCCAGCGATGGGGCTGCTTCGCAGTGGTGGTGAGATGCTTGGCCTGCCGCGCCAGTGCGCTGTCATCGGTCAGGATGGCCCCGCCGCCGCCCGTGGTGGCGATCTTGTTGCCATTGAAACTGAGAATGCCCAGCTTCCCGAAGGTGCCCGTATGCCTGCCCTGGTATGTGCTGCCCAGGGACTCGGCGGAATCTTCCACGACCGTCAGGCCAAACGCCCCTGCCACATCCATCAGCCCCGCCAGGTCCATCGGGTGTCCATAGGTGTGCATGGGCACGATGGCGGCGATGCGGCGCCCGGTCAGACGGTTGCGCAGGCCATCCGCGGTGACCTCGCCCACGGCCTTGAGATGGGCCCGCAGGGCAGCCGGATCCAGCCCCATAGTGCGCGCTTCGCTGTCCACGAAATGCGGAATGCCGCCAGCATGCGCAACGGCATTGGCCGTGGCGACAAAGGAAAGCGACGGGATCAGGACTTCATCGCCACTGCGCACGCCCGCCAGCATGATGGCGACCTGCAGCGCGGACGTCCCGTTGGACACCGCGATGGCGTGCTTGGCACCCGTGAAGTCAGCCAGCATCTGTTCGAAGCGG
>JAEZBK010000083.1 GCA_023427355.1 Pseudomonadota bacterium | reverse complement strand
GCGCCCGCCCTTGCCCATTTTCTTCATCATGTCCGCCATCTGGCGGTGCATCTTCAGAAGCTTGTTGACCTCGCTGACATCGACGCCCGCGCCAGCGGCGATGCGCTTGCGGCGCGAACCGTTGATGAGATCGGGATCGCCGCGCTCGGCGCGCGTCATGGAGGAAATGATCGCCTGCTGGCGCGTCAGGATGCTGTCATTCATGCCCGCCGCGTCGAGCTGGTCCTTGATCTTGCCCACGCCCGGCAGCATGCCCAGGATGCCCTTCATGCCGCCCAGCTTCTTCATCTGGCCGATCTGGGCCGAAAGGTCGTTCATGTCGAACTGACCCTTCTTCATCTTGGCGGCGAGCTTCTCCGCCTCTTCCTTGTCGATCGTCTCGCTGGCCTTCTCGACCAGCGACACCACATCGCCCATGTCCAGGATGCGGCCGGCCACGCGCGCCGGGAAGAAGGGCTCCAGCGCCTCCAGCTTTTCGCCGGCGCCCAGGAACTTGATCGGCGCGCCCGTCACGGTGCGCATCGAAAGCGCCGCGCCGCCGCGGCCATCGCCGTCCACGCGGGTCAGGATGATGCCGGTGACGCCCACGCGTTCGTTGAACGACTTGGCGATGTTCACCGCGTCCTGGCCGGTCAGCGAATCCGCGACCAGCAGCGTCTCATGCGGGTTCACCAGCTGCTTCACGGCGGCCACTTCGGCCATCAGCTGCTCGTCCACATGCTGGCGGCCGGCGGTGTCCAGGATCACGGCGTCATAGCCGCCGACCTTCGCGCTCGCCATGGCGCGGCGCGCGATATCCAGCGGCGCCTGGCCGGGCATGATCGGCAGCACGGCCACGCCCGCCTGCTCGCCCAGCACCTTCAGCTGCTCCATCGCGGCGGGGCGCGTGGTGTCCAGCGAGGCCATCAGCACGCGCTTCTTCTCGCGGGTCTGCAGCATCAGCGCCAGCTTGGCGGATGTCGTCGTCTTGCCCGAACCCTGCAGGCCGACCATCAGCACGGGGGCGGGCGGCGCGCCCAGCGACAGCGCCTCGTTCTTTTCGCCCAGCGTCTCGACCAGCACATCGTGCACGATCTTGATGACCTGCTGGCCGGGCGAGACCGAGCGGATCACATTCTCGCCCACCGCGCGCGGACGCACCTTCTCGATGAAATCCTTCACCACCGGCAGCGCCACGTCGGCCTCGATCAGGGCGGTGCGCACTTCGCCCAGCGCGGCATCGACATCGGCCTCGGTCAGGGCGCCCTTGCCCCGCAGCCTGTCGAAGACGCCGCCGAGGCGGGATTGAAGCGATTCAAACATTCAAAAGTCCCAGACCAAACCACAAAGCGCTTTCGCCGCAGGGGGCGCAACGCGCTGCCTGCGGGCGATCCCCCGCGCCGGGCGAGGGACCGAAGGGCCTTCTGGCTCTTCGGAAAGTGCCGCTTTCTAGGCGTCCAGGCAGGCAAAAGTCAAATATCGTGCCGAATTAGGGACTTAGAATAAGGAAACCGCCCCATATCGTACCCAATTAGGGGTTGGTGCCAAAGTTCCCACCGGGCATACACTGGTTCCATGTTGATTATCCCGCCCGCCAGCCCGCACGATTTCCAGCCCGAGCTGGACGCGATCGCCGCGATCCCGGCGATCTCGCCCATCCTCAAAGTCATCTGCCGCACCACCGGCCTGCGCTATGCCGCCGTGGCCCGTGTCACCGAGGAGCGCTGGGTCTGCCTGGCGGCGCAGGACGAGCTGCAGTTCGGCCTGGTCCCCGGCCATGAGCTGAAGGTGGAAACCACCATCTGCCACGAGATCCGCGCCCATGGCCGCGAGGTCGCCATCGACCATGTCGCCGAAGACGCCGCCTGGAAGACCCACCACACCCCCGCCCTCTATGGCTTCCAGAGCTATATCTCCGTCCCCATCCTGCGCGCCGATGGCAGCTTCTTCGGCACGCTGTGCGCCATAGACCCCAACCCCAACACGCTGAACAATGAAAGCGTGCTCTCCATGTTCCGCCTCTTCGCCCAGCTCATCGCGCACGAGCTGGAGCTGTACGATCACCTGCAGGCGGTGGAGCAGGAGAACCAGACCCTGCGCCACGCCTTCGATGCGGGCCTGGCCCATGACATCAACACCACCCTGGCCGCATGGCAGGGGGGCACGCGGCTCCTGGCCCGCACGCCGCTCACCGATCGCGCCCAGCTGATCGTCAGCGAGATGGAAAATTCCGCCGCCAAGCTCTCCCGCCAGATCAGCGAGGCGATGGGCACGCGCGGATAAGGTTTGCAAGCCGCCCGCCGTGTTGACAGGCCCCCATGCGGGCGGCGACCCTCGCGCCCAACCACAACAGGGGGGACTTGATGACCGATCTCAGCCGCCGCCGCATCCTTGCGGGCGCCGCCGCCACCATTCCGACGCTCGCCTTCGCCCAGACCGCGCCGCGCCACGAACAGGCCAGCGTCATCACCAACCCGCCGCGCCAATGGGGCCCCGGCAGCCCGCCCGTCTCCTATCCCGACCCGGACGTGCTGGTGCTCGATCCCAGCTTCAACGACCTGCGCCTGGGCCTGTCCTCCATCCAGCGCGTCGGCACCGGCTTCCAGTGGGCCGAAGGCCCGGCCTGGAGCGCACAGGGCAATTACGTCGTCTTCTCCGACGTGCAGGCCTCGATCCAGTATCGCTATATCTGGGAAACCGGGCAGGTCACGCCCTATCGCCGCGAAAGCATGCACTCCAACGGCAATGCCTTCGACTGGCAGGGCCGCCAGATCAGCGCCCAGCACGGCACCCGCCGCGTGGTGCGCTGGGAGCATGACGGCTCCATGACCGTTCTGGCCGACAGCTACAATGGCGCGGCGCTGAACTCGCCCAACGACTTCACCATCCATCGCGACGGCAGCATCTGGTTCACCGACCCGCCCTATGGCGCGCAACTGTCCGAAGGCCACCCCGATCCGGGCGATGCGCCCTTCAACCGCGGCGGCCTGCGCGATCCGTCCATCGGCAACCCGTCCATGGGCATCATCGGCTCGACGAAGCAGACCCTGCCCCATGCGATCTACCGCATCGATCCGTCGGGCAAGATCGACCAGGTCGCCTCCGGCTTCACGCCCAACGGCCTGGCCTTCTCGCCCGACTACAAGCGGCTCTATTTCCTGCAAGGCGCCAACATCGCGGTGGCCGATGTGACGGGAAGCACCCTGTCCAACATCCGCACCTTCACCGACCTGATGGTGGATGGCGTCAAGTGCGGCGGCGACGGCATGCGCACCGACCGCGCGGGCAACCTGTGGGCGCCGTCCAACGCGCCTTACGGCTATTCCGGCGTCACGGTGTGGAATCCCGCCGGCAAGCTGATCGGCCGCATCCGCCTGCCCGAAGTCTGCGCCAACTGCACCTTCGCCGGCCCCAAGCGCGACTGGCTGTTCATGACGGCCTCGCAGTCCATCTACCTGCTGCACCTGAACATCCAGGGCACAGCGCCTTACTAGAACCGATGGTCGCCCGGCTAAATGCCGGGCTCGAGCCCAGAAAACAAAAAGGCCGGTGCATCGCACCGGCCTTTTTTCATTTCCCATCTCACCATGGACGGCCTTTCGCCGACCTGCGGTGCGACGGATAGGGGTTATTTCAGCCCCAACTTCTGCGCCAGATACACAAAGCTCAGCCCCCACATCTCCGCCGACTGCTTGTGGTCGGCGGCGGCGGAATGGCCGCCATCGGTATTCTCATAGAACAGCACGCCCTGGTGGCCCTGCTCCATCATCCGCGCCGCCATCTTGCGCGCATGCACGGGCGAGACGCGGTCGTCGCTGGTCGCGGTGACGAAGAAGACCGACGGATACGCCACGTCCTTCTTCACATTCTGGTACGGCGAATAGCGAAGGATATAGTCCCGCTCCGCCGGGATCGCCGGGTCGCCATATTCGCCGATCCAGCTCGCCCCCGCGCCGATATGGGTATAGGCGATCATGTCGATCAGCGGCACCTGGCACACCACCGCGCCGAACAGCTCCGGCCGCTGCACCATCACGGTGGACACCAGCAACCCGCCATTGGACCCGCCCATGATGCCAAGCTGCCTGGGCGTGGTCAGGCCGCGCCTGGCCAGGTCTTCCGCCACCGCCGCGAAATCGTCGAACGCCTTCTGCCGGTTCTCCTTCAGCGCGGCATTGTGCCAGGCCGGGCCGAACTCGCCGCCGCCACGGATATTCGCCACGACATGGATGCCGCCCTTCGCCACCCACAGCCGCCCGAAATTGGCGGAATAAGACGGCGTCAGCGACACTTCAAAACCGCCATAGCCATAAAGAATGGTCGGCGCCGGGCCTTTCAGGTCGCGCGGCCGCGTCACGAAATAGGGAATCTTCGTCCCGTCCTTGCTCGTCGCCTCGAACTGCTCCGTCACCATGCCCGACGCATCGAAGCGCGCGGGCAGCGCCTTGATGGCCTTGGGCACGTCATTGCCCGCGTCATAGTAAAGCGTGGGCGGGATCAAATTGTTCTCGAAGCCGAACAGGGCCTCGGTGCCATAGATATCCACCCCCGCAATTTCCGGCGTGCCATTGCCCGGCAAGGGAAGGGTCTTGCTCGCCCAGCCATCGCCCTCAGGCATGAAGACCAGGATCTGGCCGATCACATTCCGGGTCAGCGCGACATAGATCTTGTCCGGTCCCACCGCCACGCTTTCGATGCTGGCCCGCGCGCCGGGATCCAGGATCAGCTGCGTCGCCGCCCCCTCGCGGAACGCCACCAGCGATCCGCGCCTGAAGCCGTCATGGTCGGCGCGCAGCGTCGCGATCAGCGCGCCGCGAATGCGTCCCTGCACCACCGCCGTCAGCGGCAGCGCCAGCTTGCGCACCGCGCCATTCTCAAGCGCGAAATACTCATTCTCGAAGAAGCTGGGCGAGCGCACCACCATCGCATAGGGCCCTTCCTTGGGCCGCAGCACGAAGCCGGAAGACGCCACGTCCTTCAACTGGCCCTCATAGACGGTGCGCGCGGCGCTCACCGGCTGGCCGCGCTTCCATTCCTTGACGATGCGCGGATAGCCGCTGGTGGTCAGGCTGCCATCGCCGAAATCGGTGCCGAACAGGATGGTGTCGTCATCGACCCAGTTCACGTCCGACTTGGCTTCGGGCAGGTTGAAGCCCTCGCCCACCCAGCGCCGGGCCGCCACATCGAACTCGCGCACCACCACCGCATCACCGCCGCCGCGCGACAGCGAGATCAGGCAGCGCACCTGGCCGGGCGCACAGGCCGCGCCCTTGAACACCCAGTTCTCCTTCTCTGCCGCCGCCAGCGCATCCACGTCCAGCAGCACCTCCCATGCCGGGTTGGCGCTCTGGTAATCCGCCACGGTGGTCCGCCGCCACAGCCCCTTGGGATTCTTCGCGTCCTGCCAGTAATTATAGGCATGGCCCTTGCGCAGGCTGGCATAGGGGATGCGATCCTCCGCATCCAGCACCTGCAGGATGCTGTCATAATTGCCCTGGTAGCGCGGATCGGCCTTCAGCGTGGTCAGCGCCGCCTTGTTCTGCTCGCGCACCCAGGCGAGCTGCTTTTCGCCATGCACCTCCTCCAGCCAGGCAAAGTTGTCGCTGGGATCGGGCGTGTTGGCGGGCATCTGGGCTCCAAGAACAAGGGTGGCAAGCATGGGAACGGCAAAGCGGAGGATTTTGCGCATGGCAGCTTCCAAAATTTGAGGCCGCAGGATGGGTAGTTTCCGCCGCTCAGGCAATGGAAAAGCCCGGTCCAACACCATATAAGCGAGGCCATGACCGCCTTCCTCAAGATGCACGGCCTGGGCAACGATTTCGTTGTCTTCGATGCCCGCGACAGCGCCCTCACCCTCACCCCGGCACAGGCCCGGGGGATTGCGGACCGTCATTTCGGCATTGGCTGCGACACGGTGGTGATGATCGGCCCCGGCAATGCCGATGCCGACGCCAGCTTGCGCTTTTTCAATGCCGATGGGGGCGAGGTGGAAAGCTGCGGCAACGCCACGCGCTGCGTCGCGCGCCTTTTGCTGGACGAGCGCGGCCTGGCGCGCGTCAAGCTCGCCACGCGCGGCGGCCTTCTGGCCTGCACCGATGCCGGCAAGGGCATGGTCGAGGCCGACATGGGCCCGGCCCGCCTCGACTGGTCGCAGATTCCGATGGCCAGCGAAGTGGACACGCAGAATTTCGCGCTGCCGCTGGAAGGCCAGTCCCTGCCCGCCAGCGCCGTCTCGATGGGCAATCCCCATTGCGTCATCTTCGTGCCCGATGCCGACAAGGCGCCGGTGGCGCAGCTCGGCCCGCGCATCGAAACCCATCCGCTCTTCCCGAAAAAGGTCAATGCGGAGTTCGTCAGCCTGATCGCGCCCGACCGCCTGCGCATGCGGGTGTGGGAACGCGGCGTGGGCATCACGCTGGCCTGCGGCACCGGCGCCTGCGCTGCCGCCGTCGCCGCCGCGCGTCTGGGCAAGACCGGCCGCAAGGTGGAAGTGGTGCTGGACGGCGGCTCGCTGTTCATCGAATGGCGGCAAAGCGACGGCCATGTGATCATGACCGGTCCCGCCGTCACCGCCTTTCGCGGCCAGGTGGACCTGAAACAGTATGCTTGAGGTCGTCACCTTCGGCTGCCGCCTCAACCTGTCGGAGAGCGAGGCGATCAAGGCCCGCGCCGCCGAAGCCCAACTGCGCGACGCGGTGGTGTTCAACACCTGCGCCGTCACCGCCGAGGCGGTGCGCCAGTCGCGCCAGGCCATCCGCCGCCTCAAGCGCCAGCGGCCCGGCGCCCGCATCCTGGTCACCGGCTGCGCCGCCCAGATCGCGCCGCAAAGCTATGCCGACATGGCGGAAGTGGATGCGGTGATCGGCAATGACGAAAAGCTCACGGCGCAGGCTTATGCCGATTTCGGCGCGCGCACGCTGGAACGCCTGCGCGTCAACGACATCATGAGCGTGACCGAAACCGCGCCGCACATGGTGGCGCATTTCCACGAACACACCCGCGCCTTCCTGCAGGTGCAGACCGGCTGCGACCATCGCTGCACCTTCTGCGTCATTCCGTTCGCGCGGGGCAATTCGCGCAGCGTCGGCATGGGCGCGGTGGTGGACGAGGCCCGCCGCCTCACCGAAGCCGGCCATGCCGAGATCGTGCTGACCGGGGTGGACCTGACCTCCTATGGCGCCGACCTGCCGGGCACACCGTCGCTCGGCGACCTGGCGGCGCGCCTGCTCAAGCTCGTGCCCGGCCTCAAGCGCCTGCGCCTGTCCTCGCTGGACAGCATCGAGGCCGACGCCACGCTGATGCGCCTGATCGCCGGGGAAGAGCGGCTGATGCCGCATTTCCATCTTTCGGCCCAGTCGGGCGACGACTTGATCCTCAAGCGCATGAAGCGCCGCCACGGCCGCGCCGACACCATCCGTTTCTGCGACGATGTCCGCCGCGTGCGCCCCGACGCCGTCTTCGGCGCCGACCTGATCGCAGGCTTCCCCACCGAGACCGATGCCATGTTCGAGAACAGCCTGAAGCTGGTGGAGGATGCGGGCCTGTCCTTCCTGCATGTCTTTCCCTACAGCGCCCGCCCCTTCACGCCCGCCGCGCGCATGCCCGCCCTGCCCGGCGCGGTGGTGAAGGATCGCGCCGCCCGCCTGCGCGCCGCCGGCGACGCCGCCCGCGCCCGGCACCTGCAATCGCTGCTCGGCCAGGAACGCCTGCTGCTGATGGAACGCGGCAATGTCGGCCGCGCGCCCTGCTTCACCCCGGCAAGGCTGGACGCCGCGCCCGGCACCTTCGTCCGCGCCCGCTTCACGCAAATCGCCAATGACACCTTGATCGCGGTGGCCGCATGAAAACCTTCGGCATGGAACCGCCGCCGCCCACCTTCATGGAACGGCTCAAGGCCGGGCTCACCAAGAAGGGCAGCCTGTCCGACAGCCTGATCGGCGTCTTCACCCGCAGGAAGCTCGACACCGCCACCCTGGCCGAGCTGGAAGACGCGTTGATCCGTGGCGACCTGGGCGGCGCCCAGGCCAAGGCCATCACCACCGCCATCGGCAAGGGCCGCTACGACACCGATATCGGCGATGCCGAACTGCGCTCCCTCTTGGCCGACGAAATCGCCCGCATCCTCTCCCCCGTCCAGAAGCCCCTGGTCACCGACCAGGGCCCCAAGCCCTTCGTGGTGCTGGTGGCGGGCGTCAATGGCGCGGGCAAGACCACCACCATCGGCAAGATGGCGCGCCTGTTGGCGAAAAGCGGCGCGAAGGTGACGCTGGCGGCAGGCGATACCTTCCGCGCCGCCGCGATCGAACAATTGGGCGTCTGGGCCAAGCGCGCAGGGGCCGAATTCGTCGCCACCAAACAGGGCGGCGACGCGGCGGGCCTGGCCTTTGAAGCGGTGGAGAAGGCCCGCGCCAATGGCAGCGATGTCGTGATCATCGACACGGCGGGACGGCTCCAGAACAAGGCGGGCCTGATGGCCGAGCTGGAAAAGATCGCCCGCGTGGTCAAGAAGCTGGACGCCTCGGCACCCCATGCGGTGCTCCTGGTGCTCGACGCCACCACCGGCCAGAACGCCATCAGCCAGGTCGAGGCCTTCACCGCCGCCGTTCCGCTGACCGGACTGGTGATGACGAAACTCGACGGCACCGCCCGGGGCGGCATCCTGGTGGCGCTGGCCGCCAAATTCGGCCTGCCGGTCCATTTCCTGGGCATCGGCGAGGGCGAGGACGATCTGCAGGCCTTCGACGCGGGCGCCTTTGCCCGCGCCCTGGCTGGAGTTGAAAAATGAACCCCCAATTGCGCAAGCTGGTGCTGGATTTCGGGCCGCTGCTGATCTTCTTCGCGGCCTATCGCTGGTACGGCATCTATGCCGCCACCGGGGCGCTGATGGTGGCGGTCACCGTGGCGCTGGCCATCAGCTACGCCATCGAACGCAAGATCCCCCGCATGCCGCTCTTTACCGCGGTGCTGGTCCTGTTTTTCGGCGCGCTGACAATTTATCTGGAGGACGAGACCTTCCTGAAGATGAAGGTCACGCTGCTCTACGGCTTTTTCGGCATCGTCCTTTTGGGCGGGTTGCTGATGAACCGGCTCTACATCAAGTATGTC
>JAEZBK010000077.1 GCA_023427355.1 Pseudomonadota bacterium | reverse complement strand
CTATTCTGGTGGTGAGAAAGCTGGTTTCCCATGAACACCCCTCCCCCCAAACCCCGAATCCTGGTCGTCGCCAATCAAAAGGGCGGCGTCGGTAAGACCACCACCGCGATCAATCTGGGCACCGCCCTGGCCGCCATCGGCGAGCCGACGCTGGTCATCGACATAGACCCCCAGGGCAACGCCTCCACCGGGCTGGGCATCCATCGCCAGGACCGTGGCCTGACCACCTATGAGGTGCTGACCGGCGAGGCGAAGCTGGGCGAGGCCATCGTCCAGACCCGCATCCCCGGCCTGTCGCTTTTGCCGGCCACGGTGGATCTGTCGGGCGCCGAACTGGAATTGGCCGATATGCCCCGGCGCAATTTCATCCTGCGCGACGCGATCGAGGAATATTCCGCACACGGATCAAATATCTTCTCCTATGTGCTGATTGACTGCCCCCCTTCCCTCACCCTGCTCACCCTCAACGCGATGGCGGCCGCCGATGCCGTTCTGGTGCCGCTCCAGTGCGAGTTCTTCGCGCTCGAAGGCCTGTCGCAACTGATGAAGACCATCGAGCTGGTGCGCGACAAGCTCAATCCCGGCCTGGAGATGCAGGGCATCGTGCTGACCATGTTCGACAAGCGCAACAAGCTGTCCGACCAGGTCGCCGATGACGTGCGAGCCACGCTGGGCGAAAAGGTCTATGCCACCGTAATTCCCAGGAATGTGCGTATTTCCGAGGCGCCGTCGCATGGCGTGCCGGCGCTGGTGTATGACCTCAAATGTCCCGGCAGCCAGGCTTACATCAAGCTGGCGGGCGAACTGATCCAACGAGAACGCACGCGGGCCGCAGCATGACACCTCCCAATGATCGTCCCCGCGGGCTGGGCCGCGGCCTCTCCGCCCTGATCGGCGATGAAGTCGCCGCCGTGAAAGGCGAGCCCGTGGCAGCCAAGAAGGATGCGCGCACCCTGCCCGTCGCCTTCCTCAGGCCCGGCAAATACCAGCCGCGCAAGCAGTTCGACGAACAGCCCCTGGCCGACCTCGCCGCCAGCGTGAAGGAAAAGGGCGTGCTGTCGCCTATCCTGGTGCGCCCCATCGGGACCGATGCATATGAGATCGTGGCGGGCGAACGCCGCTGGCGCGCCGCCCAGATGGCCAAGCTGCACGACGTGCCCGTGGTCATCCGCGAGATGCCGGACGGCGAGGCGCTCGAAATCGCCATCATCGAGAATGTCCAGCGCGCCGACCTCAACGCGCTGGAAGAGGCCATGGCCTATGACCAGCTCATGGCCGCGCCCTTCAACCGGACGCAGGAGCAGGTCGCGACCCAGGTGGGCAAGTCGCGATCCCATGTGGCCAACACGGTCCGTTTGCTGAATTTGCCGGAGCAGGTGCAAGCCTGGCTGCGCGAGGGCAAGCTGACGGCGGGCCATGCCCGGACCCTGCTGGGCCAGCCCGATCCGGAGGCTGCCGCGCGCGCACTGATCGAAGGCGGCCTCAATGTCCGCCAGGCCGAACAGCGTTCATCCAGCAAGAAAAAGCCCGGTGGAAAACCCTACAAGGATCCCAATGTCGCGGACATGGAAGCCAGCATTTCCAGCCGCTTGGGTCTGAAAATTGAAATCCTCCACAAGGGGGATAAAGGTGGGGAAATCCGCATCCGCTACAAGACGCTGGAACAGCTGGAAGAGGTCGAAAAGCGGCTAAAGCGCTAACGCGCTGGGAATATCGATCCGGCCATCATACAGCGCCCGGCCCACCACCACGCCTTCGATCCCGGGCTCCTTCGCCGCGACCAGGGCCTCCAGATCGGCATTGGAGCCCACCCCGCCCGAGGCGATCACCGGGATGGTCAGGGCGCGGGCCAGGGCGGCGGTCGCCGTCACATTGACGCCCCCCAGCAGCCCGTCGCCATCAATGTCGGTGAACAGGATCGCGGCCACCCCGGCATCCTCGAAGCGCTTTCCCAGATCCACCGGCGTCAGGTCCGAGACATCGGCCCAGCCTTGGGTGGCGATCCTGCCGCCCTTGGCGTCGGCGCCGACCACGATCTTGCCGGGGAAGGCCCGCGCGGCCTGTTTCACGAAATCCGGATTGGTCAGCGCGGCGGTCCCCAGGATGACGCGGGTGATGCCCGCTGCCAGCCAGCTTTCGACGGCGGCCATGTCGCGGATGCCGCCGCCCAGCTGGATCGGCAGGTCGATCGCGGCGCGGATGGACTTGATCGCATCGGCATTGACGCTGCGGCCATCAAAAGCGCCATTCAGGTCCACGCAATGCAGCCATTGGAAGCCTTGCGCCTTGAAGAGCTTTGCCTGCGCGGCGGGATCGTCGTTGAAGACGGTGGCCTCGTCCATCAGGCCCTTCTTCAGGCGCACGCACTGGCCATTCTTCAGGTCAATGGCGGGAAAGATGATCATGGCTTCCACTTGAGAAAATTGGAAAGCAGCTTCAGGCCGGTGGCCTGGCTCTTTTCCGGGTGGAACTGCGTGCCGGCGATATTCTCGTTGCCGATGATCGCGGTCAGCGTCTGGCCGTAATCGGTGGTGGCGATCAGATCGTCGGGCAGGGCGGGCACGAAGTGATAGGAATGTACGAAATAGGCATGCGCACCGCTTTCGAGGCCTTTCAGCAGCGCGTGCGGTTGTAGGATTTTCAGCTCGTTCCAGCCCATGTGCGGAATCTTGAGAGACGCGTCGGACGGCACGATCTTCACCACTTCGCCCGCGATCCAGCCCAGCCCCAGATGGTCGC
>JAEZBK010000288.1 GCA_023427355.1 Pseudomonadota bacterium | reverse complement strand
GGCGATGGCCAGGTCGGGACTGAGCGCCAGCGCCCGCGCGCTCTGGGCTTCCGCACCCGCATAGTCGCCCAGCGCGTAACAGGCATGGGCCAGGTTGGTGTGGATCAGGTCCGGCACCTCGCGGGTCAGGGGCAGGGCCTGGCGGAACAGCGCAATCGCTTCGGCATAACGCCCCGTCAGCATCTCGACATAGCCCAGGTTGCAATATCCGGCGGCGCGCCCAGGCGCGATCGCCACGGCCTGCGCGAACTGTTCGCGGGCCTCGGCCAGCTTGCCCGTCTTCACCAGCGCCGTGCCCAGTCCCAGATGCACCAGGATGTCGGACACACCCATGCCCATGATGTGCCGGTACAGCGCGGCCGCCCTGTCCCATTGCCCGATGGCGGCCTGGGCGTCGGCGATCACCAGCAGCGCCTGCCAAAGGCCCTGGTCCAGCGAGAAGGCATGCTGGCTGGCGGCGATGGCGCGATCGGCATGGCCCAACTGGAACAGCGCCTGCGCCAGGCCCAGATAGGCGCGCGCTTCGCCGGGCGCGATCTGCGATGCCTGCAGGAAAGCGGCGTGGGATTCGCGCGCCTTGCCTTGCGCCAGCAGCATCAGTCCCTGCACCAGGCACGCGGACAGGGGATCGTGGTGGCGCTGCAAAAGGGCTTGCGCCATGGCGCCGGCATCGCTGCGCTCATGCGCCAGCGCCGCCTGCAGTTCGTCGAACTCGGATTTTGAAAGCTGTACGCCCACCCGCTGCGATCGCTGCATCTGATTGCAGCATCGAGGTAATCAGGCTTGCGCCGCTCTGACAAAACTCACGCTTACGTCAAAGTTATCCTGCGCACGGCGAGACCGCACGGCGGCTCAGGGCGCGTTCGCCGCCGCCGCCATCTTGTCCACCGCCGCCTGGAAGCGGGTGCGGCGGCTGTCGCGTTGCGCGGCCTGCGCCGCCGCATCGCCCACCGCCGTCTGGTTCCAGATCAGCGAATATTCCAGCCGCGACGTGTTGGGCCCCGTCGCCACGATGGACATGGTGCCGTGATAGAAGGTGTTGGTGAAAGGCTGGCCATAGGTATAGCTGTACTTGCTGCGCGCCACGATGTTCTCGACGATGGGGGCGGGGTTGGCGGTGATGATGTTGCGCACCGATCCCAGCTCGCCCTTGCCCGACACGACTTCGCAGCCCTTGATGTCCAGGTACTTGGCGATGGCGCACAGATCGTTGCCGCCCACGCGCTCCCATGCCACGTCGATATTCTTGTTCAGCTCGGCGCTGAAATGCTGGGTGATCCAGTCGGCGGGCTGCGGCGTCTGGGCGCCAGCCCCCGTCGCGCAAGCCACGAACGCCGCCGCCGCAAAAATCTTCCGCATGTCACTCCCCTTCGAGTTCGACGATCACGGCCTCGCCATTTTCCAGGGCGATGGCCAGGTCGCCTGTTCTTAGCAGCTTTGCGTCATTGCCGAAAACCTCGGCCCGCCAGCCGGTCAGCGCCATCACACCGTCATCCTCATGGGCCGCCAGCTTCTCGATATCCTCGGCATTGGCGATCAGCCGGGGCGCCACGCCCACCGCCTCGGCCCGCAGCCGCAACAGCGTCTTCAGCAGGTCGATCGCAGCCGGGGAGGGCTCGCGCCGCCGCCTGGGGCCACGGTCACTCTCGATCCCCTCGGGCGGCGGTGCGGTGCGGCCAAATTCGATGGCCTCCACCAGGCCCTTGCCCATCTTGGAGTTGGCGAAGCCCTTGGGCACCGCGCGCACTTTTTCCAATGCCTCGCCGCTTTCGGGCGGATGCGCCGCGATCTCGCTGATCGCCTCATCCTTCAGCACCCGGCCGCGCGGGATATCGCGCGCCTGCGCCTCGCGCTCGCGCCAGGCCGCAATCGCCGCCAGCATGGCGAGAAACCGCTTGTTGGTCGTGCGCGGCTTCAGCCGCTTCCACGCATTTTCCGGCTCGATGCGATACAGCGCCGGATCCTGCAACGCCGCCACTTCCTCGGCCACCCAGCTTGCGCGGCCGGTTTTGTGCAACTGCGCCGACAGCTTCTCATAGATCACCCGCAGATGCGTCACGTCGGCCAGCGCATATTCCAGTTGCCGCTTCGACAGCGGCCTGCGGCTCCAGTCGGTGAAGCGCGCCGACTTGTCGATCTCCACCTTGGCCAGCCGCCGCGCCAGCGTTTCATACGAGGCGCTCTCGCCAAAGCCGCACACCATCGCCGCGATCTGCGTGTCGAACAGCGGCTTCGGGATCACGCCGCCCTGCAGGCAGAAAATCTCGATATCCTGCCGCGCCGCATGCAGCACCTTGATCACATCGGGCCGCCGCACAAAGTCATAGAACGGCGTCAGGTCCAGCCCCTCGGCCAGCGGATCGATGATCCCCTCCGGCCCCGGCTAGCCGTCAAGGGCAGGCCCCGCCATCTGGATCAGGCACAGCTTGGGGTAATAGGTCTGGTCCCGCAGGAATTCGGTATCCAGGGTGACATAGGGCGCGCCCGCCAGCTCGCCCAGGAAGGCCGCCAGCTGCTCGTTGTTTTCGACTATCCGCATGGGGTCCGTGATACCGGGATTCGCGCCATTCCCCAGCGGTTTTTCCGGGCTTTCCCCGGCTTTTCCCGTCCTGCGGGCGATACTTGACCGCCACCCCCAAAACCCGCACAAACGCGGCGATTTTCCTTAGATTCCCAAGGGTTTTCGACCATGCACGCCTACCGGACCCACACCTGCGGCCAGCTTCGCAAGGCCGATGTCGGCAAGACCGTGCGCCTGTCCGGCTGGGTCAACCGCCGCCGCGACCATGGCGGCCTGATCTTCATCGATCTGCGCGACCATTACGGCATCACCCAGTGCGTGATCGAACCCGACGCCGCCGCCTTCGCCGCGGTGGACCAGGCCCGCTCCGAATGGGTGCTCACCTTCACCGGCAAGGTGGTGGACCGCCTCGAAGGCACGGTGAACACCGACCTGCCCACCGGCGCCATCGAACTGCGCATCGAAAGCGTCACGGTGCAGGGCCGGGCACAGGAACTGCCGCTGCCCGTCTTCGGCGATCTCGACTATCCCGAAGACACGCGCCTGACCTACCGCTTCCTCGACCTGCGGCGCGAACGCCTGCACCGCAACATCATGCTGCGCGCCAACATCATCACCTCCTTGCGCCGCCGCATGATCGAACAGGGCTTTACCGAGTTCCAGACGCCGATCCTCACCGCGTCCAGCCCCGAAGGCGCGCGCGACTTCCTGGTGCCCTCGCGCCGCTATCCCGGCCAGTTCTATGCGCTGCCCCAGGCGCCGCAGCAGTTCAAGCAGCTCATCATGGTGGCGGGCTTCGACCGCTACTTCCAGATCGCGCCCTGCTTCCGTGATGAAGACGGCCGCGCCGACCGTTCGCCGGGCGAGTTCTACCAGCTCGATCTGGAAATGAGCTTCGTCACCCAGGATGACGTCTTCAACGCCGTCGCCCCGGTGCTGGCCGGCGTGTTCGAGGAGTTCGCCAACGGCAAGACCGTCACGCCCCCCGACCAGTTCCCGCGCATCCCGTATGCCGAGGCGATGCTGAAATACGGCACCGACAAGCCCGACATCCGCAACCCGATCGAGATCGTGGATGTCTCGGCGGTGTTCGAACGCGAAGACGTGGCCTTCAAGGCGTTCAAGGGCAAGACTGTGCGCGCCATCCCCGCGCCCGGCGCCGCCCCGCAGCCGCGCAGCTTCTTCGACAAGCTGAATGAATGGGCGCGCGGCGAAGGCGCCGCCGGTCTGGGTTACATCCAGTTCGAAGAGGAAAATGGCGCGCTGGTGGGCAAGGGCCCCATCGCCAAGTTCATCCCCGCCGAAGCCCTGGCCGAACTGGCCAGCCTGGCCAGGGTAAAGGCGGGCGACGCGCTGTTCTTCTCGGCCGACGCCAAGGCCGACCGCGCCGCCAACATCGCCGGCCAAGCCCGCACCCGTCTGGGCCGCGAACTCGATCTCATCCCGCAGGGCGAATACAAATTCTGCTGGATCGTGGACTTCCCGATGTATGAATGGAACGAGGACGAGAAGAAGATCGACTTCTCCCACAATCCCTTCTCCATGCCACAATTCGACCGCGACGCTTTCATGGCGCTCGACAAGGCCGACAAGGACACCATCCTCGGCATCAAGGCCTACCAGTACGACATCGTCTGCAACGGTTATGAATTGTCGTCCGGAGCGATCCGCAACCATGACCCGGATGTGATGCTCAAGGCGTTCGAGATCGCCGGTTACGCCAGGGAAGAGACCGAGCAGAAATTCGCCGGCATGTTGAACGCCTTCCGCCACGGCGCCCCGCCGCATGGCGGCACCGCGCCGGGCATTGACCGCATCGTCATGCTCTTGGCAGGCGAGGAAAACCTGCGCGAGGTCACCATGTTCCCGATGACCCAGCAGGCCCAGGACCTCCTGATGAACGCTCCGTCACCGGCCAACGCCAAGCAGCTCAAGGAACTGCACCTGCGCGTGGTCTATCCAGAGAAGTAACAGGCGCTTAGGCCTGCCTTTAGGTGCGCTGCTAAACTTGAGGATGTGACGACGGAGGTGGGCTTTCAGAAATGTTTCACTTCTTGCGTGCAATCATGCGACTTTACCGCGTGAAATGTGGATTCGGCGATGAGCTTATTCACCTTTGGCTATGAGGGCCTCTCTATTGAGCGCTTTATCGCTCGCCTCAAAGAGGCAGGCGTGAATGTGGTAGTTGATGTTCGGGAACTGCCACTTTCTCGAAAGAAGGGGTTTTCTAAGACAAGCTTCGCCGCAGCGCTTGGCGCTGCCGGTATTGCCTATGTTCATCTTCCAGTGTTTGGATGCCCCCGACCAATTCGGGACGAGTACAAACGAACTGGCAGCTGGAAGCAGTACGAGAGAGCCTTCAAAGAGCACCTTTTAGGGTTGAATGTCGCTGTTGCGAAGCTGGCAAAGTTTTCTCAGGCTACAAATGCCTGTCTTGTTTGTTTTGAATCTGATTTCAACTTTTGCCATCGCAGCCTGGTAGCTCGTGCTGCATCTGACGCTGGTGGTGCGAATGTGGTCCACCTTACAG
>JAEZBK010000136.1 GCA_023427355.1 Pseudomonadota bacterium | reverse complement strand
GTTCATGCCCTCGGTGCGGCCGCGATACACCACGCCCTTGGTGTCGCACAGGATGACATTCTCGCTTTTCACGCCCATGGATTTGAGAAGCTCGATGCAGGCGATGCCCGCCGCGCCCGCGCCATTGGTGACGACCTTGATGTCTTCCAGCTTGCGGCCCGTCAGGTGGCAGGCATTGATCACGCCCGCCGCGCTGATGATGGCGGTGCCATGCTGGTCGTCATGGAAAACGGGAATGTCCATCAGCTCGCGCAGTTTCTGCTCGATGATGAAGCAATCCGGCGCCTTGATGTCCTCCAGGTTGATGCCGCCGAAGCTCGGCCCCAGATAGCGCACCGCGTTGATGAAGGCGTCCACGTCCTTGGTGTCCACCTCCAGGTCGATGGAGTTCACGTCGGCGAAGCGCTTGAACAGCACGCTCTTGCCTTCCATCACCGGCTTGGACGCCAGCGCGCCCAGATCGCCCAGGCCCAGGATCGCCGTGCCGTTGGAGATCACCGCCACCAGGTTGCCGCGCGTGGTGTAGTCCCAGGCCAGCTCCGGGTTCTCGGCGATGCGCAGCACCGGCACCGCCACGCCCGGCGAATAGGCCAGGCTCAGGTCGCGCTGGGTCGCCATCGGCTTGGTGGGAACGACCTCCAGCTTGCCGGGCTTGGACCCGGCATGGAAGGCAAGGGCCTCGTCATCGGTGAAGGAGGGGCGCTTCGACATTGTTTTTGGTCTTTCAGGGGTCATCCACAGGATAGCAGGCAGGACGGGCGGCCCGTCAAATCCCGCTCTGCTATGCTTGCCGCATGAGCGAAATGCCGCCCGCCGCCGACATCGCCGCCGCCGACGGCATCACGCCGATGATGGCGCAGTATCTGTCCATCAAGTCGGGGCATCCCGACTATCTGTTGTTCTACCGGATGGGCGACTTCTACGAATTGTTCTTCGCGGATGCAGCAAAGGCGGCCGAGGCGCTGGACATCGCCCTGACCAGGCGGGGCAAGCATCTGGGCGAAGACATTCCCATGTGCGGCGTGCCGGTCGCCACCGCCGAAGCCTATCTGGAAAAGCTGATCCGCAAGGGCCACCGCGTCGCGGTCTGCGAACAGACCGAAGCCCCGGCCGAGGCGAAAAAGCGCGGCTCCAAATCGGTGGTGCGGCGCGAGGTGGTGCGGCTGGTCACGCCGGGCACGCTCACCGAAGACGCGCTGCTGGAAGCGCGCGCCTCCAACCTCCTCGCCGCCCTGGGCCGCAGCGGCGGCGCCTTCGCGCTGGCCGCCGCCGACATGTCCACCGGCCGCTTCGAGGTCAGCGCGGTGGCGGAGGATGAGATCGCCGCCGAACTGGCGCGGCTGTCGCCCAGGGAATTGCTGCTGCCCGACGCGCTGGTGAACCATGACGCGCTCAAGCCGGTCTTTGCCGCGCTCAAGATCGCGCTGTCGCCGCTTCCGGCGTCGCGCTTTGATTCCGATGCGGGCGCGCGCGCCCTGCAATCCCATTACGGCCTGTTGTCGCTCGACGGCCTGGGCACATTCGGCCGCGCCGAATTGTCCGCCGCCGGGGCGCTCATCGCCTATATGGACCTGACCCAGAAGGGCCGCAAAGTCGCGCTGCGCCGCCTGGCCCGCGTCCAACCGGCGCAGTTCGTCGGCATCGATGCGGCGACGCGGCGCAATCTCGAACTCGACCAGACGCTGTCGGGCGCGCGCAGCGGCTCGCTCCTCGCCACGACAGACCGCACCGTCACCGCATCGGGCGCGCGCCTGCTGGCGTCGCGCCTGGCCGCGCCGCTCACCGATATCGCCGCCATCGCCGCGCGGCAGGATGCCGTGCAAGGATTCGCGGAGGATTCGGAATGCCGCCGCAAGGCGCGCGAACATCTGCGCAGCCTGCCCGACATGGCGCGCGCCCTGGCCCGCCTGTCGGTGGGGCGCGGCGGCCCGCGCGATCTGGCAAACCTGCGCGATGGCGTGAAGGCCGCGCGCCGCCTGCGTGACGATATGCAGGGATTGCGCGGCGAAGCTGCTGGCGCCCACCAGGCGCTGACCGGCGCCATTGCCGATCTGTCGCAGCTTTCGGATCGCCTCTCCTTCCTCCTGGTGGAAGAACCGCCCTATCTGGCCCGCGATGGCGGCTTCATCGTCACCGGCGCGCACGCGCCCCTGGATGAACTGCGCACCCTGCGCGATGAATCCCGCCGCGTCATCGCCGGGCTGGAAGCCCGCTACAAGACCGACAGCGGCGTGCCCCAGTTGCGCATCAAGCATAATGGCGTGCTGGGCTATTTCATCGAAGTGGCGCAGCAGCATGCCGACCGCCTCATGGCGAACAAGGATCTGTTCCGCCATCGCCAGACCATGGCCGGGGCCGTGCGCTTCTCCACCGATGAACTGGCGTCGCTGGCCTCGCGCATCGCCGAAGCCGCCGAAAGCGCGCTGGCGCTGGAGCTGGGCCTGTTCAACGAGATGGTGGCGCTGACCATCGCCCATGCCGAACCCATCGCCGCCGCCGCCGATGCGCTGTCGGTGCTGGACGTGGCGTCATCGCTGGGCGAACTGGCGGTGGCGCTGCGCTGGGCGCGGCCAAAGGTGGATGACAGCCTCACCTTCACCATCACCCGTGGCCGCCATCCGGTGGTCGAAGCCGCGCTCGCCGCCGCCCATGCCGGGCCCTTCGTCGCCAATGATTGCGACCTGTCGCCGGATGCACGGGGCCGGCTGTGGTTCGTCACCGGGCCCAACATGGCGGGCAAATCCACCTTCCTGCGCCAGAATGCGCTGATCGCGCTGCTCGCCCAGATGGGCAGCTTCGTGCCGGCCGATGCCGCCCATATCGGCGTGATCGACCGGCTTTTCAGCCGCGTCGGCGCGGGCGACGACCTGGCGGCGGGCCGCTCCACCTTCATGGTCGAGATGGTCGAGACCGCGGCGATCCTCAACCAGGCAACCGCGCGCTCGCTGGTGATATTGGACGAGATCGGGCGCGGCACCGCCACCTATGACGGCCTGGCGATTGCCTGGGCCGCCGCCGAACATCTGCATGAATCCAACCGCAGCCGCGCCCTCTTCGCCACGCACTACCATGAGCTGACGGCGCTGTGCGAAAGGCTGGATGCCGCCGCCTGCGTCACCATGAAGGTGAAGGAATGGAACGACAGCATCGTCTTCCTCCATGAAGTGACGGCGGGCGCCGCCGACCGCTCCTATGGCATCCATGTCGCCAAGCTGGCGGGCCTGCCGGATGCCGTGATCCATCGCGCCCAGGGCGTGCTGCAGGCGCTGGAGGAAGGCCGCGAAGGCCACAAGCCGCTGGCGCGGATAGACGAGCTTCCCCTGTTCAGCGCCGCCGCCCCCACTTCCACAACAAAGTCCAGCGCGGTGGAGGACTTGCTCAAGACCATCGAGCCCGACGCGCTCACGCCCAAGCAGGCGCTGGATTTGCTTTATTCGCTCAAATCCAAGATCACCCCATAAGCCTCACCCTGAGCCTGTCAAAGGGTGACCCGCCCAGCCCTTGTCCGTGACACGGCCATGCGGCCTGGTCTGGCGCTAGATCGTCTTGCGGAAATACACCACGCGCTCGGTCTCTTCGAACCCGATCGCTGTGTGCATGGCGTGACTGCGCGTGTTCTCCAGCAGGGCATCCGACGCCAGTTCGGTCAGGCCCCGGCCCTTCGCCCACTCCGCCACGCAGGCCACCAGCGCCCGGCCCACGCCCCGGCGTCGCGCCGCTTCCGCAACAAACAGCCCTTCCACAAAGGCGACGGGCGACGTCTCGCAGCCATTGACGTAATCATGCCGCACCGTCGCCTCGATGAATCCGATGGCGGCGCCATCGGTGTCGCGGGCGATGAAGTTGGCGCTGTCCGGATCAGCCAGCATCCGGTCCATATCGCCCGCCAGGTTCGCCGCCTCGTCGGGCCAGAGCAGCAGGCGCATCGCCAGCCATTCGTCCTTCATCGCCGCCGTGGCGGGTTCTATACGCATCTCGCTCCCTCGCTGGGCTTAGGCTATCATCTGTTGCATGAGCAGTCCCGGCCCCCGCGCGCCGCGCAAGTTCCTGGTCGTGGTGGACAAGTCGCCCGAAGCCACGGTCGCCCTGCGCTTCGCCACCCGCCGCGCCCAGCATACCGGCGGGCGCGTCACCCTGATGTGCGCCGCCCAGCCGCCCGATTTCCAGCAATGGCGCGGCGTCGAAGAGATCATGCGGGACGAAGCCCGCGCCGATGCCGAGGAACTGGTCTATGCCGCCGCCAAGGTGGTCAACGAACTGTCCGGCATCCTGCCCGAACTGGTGCTGCCGTATGGCGAAGTCACCGACTGCCTGCTCAGGCTGCTGAAGGAAGACCCGGATATCTCCATCCTGGTGCTGGCGTCGGGCACCGGCAAAGGGGGCCCCGGCCCCCTGGTCTCGATGTTCGGCAGCGGCGTCCAGTCCATCCCGGTGACGATCGTTCCGGGCGATTATACCGACGCCCAGGTGGACGCGCTGGCCTAGCGCCAGGGATTGTCCTGGCATCTTTCCCCACCATTTGCGGCCCGGCGGGCAGAGGCGTAAAATACCCCATGGGCAACGCCATTATCGCAGGAGCATCGGGCAGGCGCGGGGTGCGCGCCGGTGACCG
>JAEZBK010000163.1 GCA_023427355.1 Pseudomonadota bacterium | reverse complement strand
GTCGGGAATGATCCAGAACACCGCGCCCAGCAAAAGGAGCGCGGCGGCGGCCGCAAACGGGAGGAGAAAGCGCTTCAGAACTTGATCTTCGCGCGCGAGAGCACCGAGACGGCGGAAGCGCCGCTCTGCCCTTGGGGATTGAGCTGGTACCCGGCATTGGCCTGCAGCGCCAGGCGCCCGCCGAAGAAGCTGGTGACATAGCCCAGTTGCAGGTCGGTTTCCGGCGCAGCATCGCGGGCGGGGGCCAGCATCATGGGCGGCAGATCGCCCGCCGAGGCAAAGGAGGCGAAGCTGCCGATCATGCCCGCCGCCGGGCGGCTGAGTGAGACGCCCACCGCGTCATTGCCGAACACGCCATGCTTGGCCACGGTGATGGAGTAGGCCTGGGAATCGAAACTGCCGCTGAAGCCGGTCCGCTGGTTGAGCTGGGTGACGCCCTGCGCGAAATGGGTCGTGGTGACCCAGTCATTGCCCAGGTTGAAGCGCGCCGTCACTTCCAGGGCATTGGTATTGGCCTGCTCGCCCAGCGGCGAAGACGGACCATAGGCCATGGGCGTGTTGCGGCGGAAAGACGAAATGGCGTTGACGCCCAGGCTCACCCATTCGGCAGGATTGAAGGACACGCCCGCCAGGACGGATGTGATCGAACTGCGATCCTGCGCGAAGGGCAGGCCGGTCGCGGCCGCGCTGTCGAAGGTGACGTTGTCGAAGCGGCTGTTCCAGGCGCTGATGCCGATACGCGCGGTCAGCGCGGTGTTCGGTGCCCAGGTCGCACCGGCATAGCGGCCGCCATCGGCCAGCGCCAGGAAGGAACCGCCATTGGTGACCATGGGCGAGGACAGATCGCCAAAGCCGGTGAACCGTGTGGCGATGTCCACGCGATAGCCGGTGTCGAAGGCCAGGGTCGGAGACAGCGCCAGGCTGGAGGCGAAGCCATTGGGCAGAACCAGCGCACCCGCATCATGGGTGACATTGGCGAGCGCGGGAACGCCGGCCAGTTCGCTGGCGGTAAGCTGGCGCGTCGCACCGAAGGATGTCACCTTCGCGTTCAGCACCGTGGGCGCGGCAAAGCCCGGCCCTGCCGTGGACACGGCAAGGAAAGCGCAGGCGGCAAGGGCGCGCGCAAGGGCGGACATCGGACTCAAAACCCTGACTTCGACTGGAAAAGAGCCTAGCAGACCCCCCGGTTCCGGCCAAGAAAAGGTCAGGCTTTTCCTGAGGCTTTCGGGTCACAGAGCGGCCCTTGCGGGCGGCATGATCAACAGAATCTGAAGGCAGATTGAAATATTATTGCGCGGCAACGCTGGCCAGGGCCTGGGCCAGGTCCGCCGGCAGGAAAGGCTTCTGGAGTACCGGACGCCCCGCATGACGCTCGGGAATGCCACGGGCGCCATATCCGGTGGCGAAAATGAAGGGCAATTCCAGTTCGGCAAGGCGATCGGCCAGGGGAAACACCTCCTTGCCATTCAGATGCACATCCAGCACGGCGGCGGTGAAGTCGGGTGCGGCGGCGCGGGCCATCGCCTCTTCCAGGCGGGAGGCAACGCCCGCCACTTCATAGCCGAACTCGGCCAGCAAGTCCTCGAGGAAGAGGGCCACGATGATTTCGTCCTCGACGATCAGGACGCGGCCGCAATGGCCCTGGCTACGATCACTCATGGCAGTTTCATGTCCCAGGAACAGACAAGCCCATCAGGGGCCAATTGCAGATTCACATTGCCCGCGATCTCGCGCGCCAGCCCCTGCTCGACCAGCCGCAGGCCAAAGCCGCGCGGGCCGGGCCTGGTGATGGGTGGCCCGCCGGTTTCGCGCCACAGCAGATGAAGCGCCGTGGCGTCCGGCGAGAGCGTCCAGCTCACCGCCACGCGGCCGTCCTGGGCCGACAGCGCGCCATGGCGCGCGGCGTTGGTGGCCAGTTCATGGAAGGCCATGCCCAAAGCCAGCGCCCGCTTGGGTGACAAATGCACCGGCGGCCCGCTGACGACGAAACGTTCGCGGCCGTCCTCGCGATAAAGCCGAAGCGCGCGGCGCACCACGCCCTCCAGCGAAGCGCCTTCCCAGTTGCCCAGCGTCAGCAGATCATGCTGGCTGGACAGGGCGAACAGCCTTGCGATGAAGGTGTCGCGGGCCTGTGCGTCAACGCCCTTCAGTGTTTGCACCGCGATGGCCTGCACCGTGGCCAACGTGTTTTTGACCCGGTGATTGAGTTCGTCCAGCAAGAGGTTCTGCTGGCGCTCGATACGGCGGCGATGTTCCACCTCCTGCGCCAGGATGTCGGCGGATTTGGCGCGCTCGCGCTCCAGCGCCATCGTCTGGACTGCCACCAGAGCCAGGGCCAGGCGGCGTGCGATCTCCTGCGCGAAACGGACAAAGCCATCGTCGCGCGGGCAGCGGGGATCCACGCCCAGCACCAGAACGCCCCGCGCAGCCGAGCCGGCTTGCGCACACAAAGGCAGCAGCACCGCCTCGGACGGCGGCAGCGTCCACGGTCCCTGGGACAGGTCGGCAAACACGTCCTGCAGCGGACCGATGACACGGATTTCTCCCGTGCGGACCACGTCAGCGACGGGCCAGACATGCGGGGCATCGGCTCCGATGCGGTCCGGCGCCAGCGTGGAACCGCGGGCAACATTGCTGGACCCGGTCAGGACGGCATGTTCGCCATCGGCGCTGAGGCTGTAGAAAAGCGCGAAGGACATGCCGGAAGCATTGCGGGCCAGGCTTTCGGCGCCGGCGGCAAAGACATCATCGGCCGTCACGGCATCCTGAAGATGGATGACGAGGTCATACAACAGCGCGAGGCGAGGCCCATCACCGCCGACGGCTTCCGATGGCGACGACATTTCCAGCGATGGCAGCACAGTATGCACAGATGAACGGCCCCAGGCCTTGTTACCCCCGGTGCAGGTAACGGCCCCCTTCCCGGACCGTTCCCGCCGTGGCGCGTTCGCGCCCTCATAAAAGCCTGATTTACCGGCATATTATGAATCATGACGGCTGCGCAGGGAACTTT
>JAEZBK010000128.1 GCA_023427355.1 Pseudomonadota bacterium | reverse complement strand
CTCCAGGGCGGCATGATGGATGTCGCCAGGGGCCGCTATCACACACGCCTGGCGGCGGATGGCGCCCCGGAGCTGGCGGACCTCGCCCAAGGCTTCAACCACATGGCGGGGCGGCTGGAGCAATTTTCCGACAGCAACCGCCGGCTGGAACAGCAGGTGGCGCAGGTGCAGGAAGAAGAACGCGCCGGCATCGCGCGCGACCTGCATGACGAGGTGGGGCCATATCTCTTCGCATTGCAGGTGGACGCCAGCGCGCTTTCGCAAAGCCCGGATGAACAGACCCGCAGCCATGGCCAGGCGATCCGCCAGGCCGTGTTGCATGTGCAGCGGCACGTGAAGGAAATCCTGCGCCAGTTGCGTCCTGCGGGCGAACTGGAGTTCGGGCTGGATGCCGCCGTGGCCGACCTGGTCGCCTTCTGGTCGCGGCGCTACCCCGCAATCGTGTTCGAGCGTCAGGTCGCGCCGGGACTGGGGCTGGGGCGGCGCGGCGAAGATGCCGCCTTCCATATCGTGCAGGAAGGCCTATCCAACGCGCTGCGCCATGGCCGGCCCGCCGTCATCCGCATTCTCATCGCCGGCAGCGCCGAAGGCGTGACGATCAGCGTCACCGATGACGGCGGCGGAATAAGGCAATCCTCCGGCAGCGGCGGCATGGCCCATATGGGTCTTGCGGGCCTGGAGGAACGGGTGCGGGCGCTGGGCGGCCGCTTCGCCGTGGAAGACATGCCGGGGCAGGGGGTGCGGTTGACCGCGCTTCTGCCGCGCCAGCCCGTGCGGGAGGTGGCATGAGCCGCATCCTTGTCGTGGATGACCACGCCATCGTCCGCTCCGGCATCCGCCGTTTGCTGGCCGGCCACGAATTGTCCGAAGCCCAAAGCGGCGAAGCGGCGCTGGAACATCTGGCGGCGCAAGCCTTCGACCTGGTGATCCTGGATCTCAACCTGCCGGGCCTGGGCGGCCTGGAATTGCTGCGCCGAATCCTGAAGCTGCATCCCGCGCAACCGGTGCTGGTCTTCTCGCAGCATATCGAACCGATCTACGCCACCCGCGCGATGGAATCGGGTGCGCGCGGCTTTGTCAGCAAGAACGCCGCACCGGAGGAATTGCTGGCGGCGGTGCAGACGGTTCTGGGCGGCGGCACCGTGATCGAACGCGATATCGCCGCGGAAATCGCGGTGCAGGAAACCGGCGAGAACGCCTATATGCGCCCGCTGACCCAGCGCGATATCGAAATCCTGCGCCTCCTGGCGCAAGGCAACAGCCTGTCCGAGATCGGCGAGGCGCTGGGTCTGGCCTACAAGACGGTGGCCAACACCCTCTCGCGCATCAAGGAGAAGCTGGGCGTCAGCCACACCGCCGACCTGATCCGCATCGCGGTCGGGCGCGGGCTCACCGATTTGGGATGAAGCGGTCCAGGCTGATGTCCCGCACCCGTCCGCTGCGGGCATTGTAGGTGCAGCGGTAATCCCAGGTGAAACGCTGCCGGTCCATCTGGCGCAATTCGCCCTGGCCGGTGACGCGGATTTCCTCCCGCCCCTGTTGCGCAAAGCGGTTCTGGCTCAGGAAGATCTTGAAGTTGGAGGCGGTGGGATTGCGCCGCTGCGCATAATCCAGCACCGCGTCGTAGCAGGTCTGCTCGGCGGCGCGCCGCGCATCGCCGCCCATGGGCGGCGGCGGCCGGTTGTCGCCAAAGTCCGGTCCGCGGCCACCCGGTCCCCGTCCGCCGGGTCCGCCCCATCCGGGCCCACGACCGGCATCGGCCACCGACACGCCATAGACCCGGCCGTTGCGGCCATTATAGGTGCAGCGATATTCGAAGGGGCGTCCATCGGCCTGGCCCACGCCGGTGACCTGGCTCTCGTCATTGACGTTCTGCACGATGCTGTAGGAGGTGCGCGAGACATTGCGCGCATCCATCATGCCGCGCGCCTCGCGCACCACGGCGTCCCAGCAGATATTCTGCGGGCTCTGCGCCTGCGCGGGCAGCGCAAGCGGCACAAGGACGAACAGGCTCAGGGAAAAACCGGCCAGGCGCAGCATGGAACACCTTTCGCATTCAGGCGGTGTCAGCCTGCCATGCCCGGCAGGGGCGCTCAAGCGCCAGCCCCGTCCCGTTTCAGGCTGCGGGCTTTTTCCAGAAGCCTTCGATCGCCTCCAGGCTGTGCTGCTTGGTCTCCGGCACGAAGCGCCAGACGAACAGCGCCGCCAGTATGCTCATCACCGCATAGATCCAGTAGGCGATGGCATGGTTGGCGATGGCGTTCAGCGCCGATGACCCGTCCAGGATCTTGAACGACCAGGAGACGAACAGGTTGGCGATCCATTGCGCCGCAACCGCGATGGCCATGGCCTTGCCCTTGATCGAGTTGGGGAAGATTTCCGCCAGCAGCACCCAGGTCACCGGACCCCAGGACAGCGAGAAGCCCGCGATATAGGCCACCGCCGCAATCAGCGGCGCGGCGCTGGTGGAGTGGCTGGCGAACAGCAGGCCCAGCGCGAACATCGAAACCGCCTGGATGATGCCGCCCGCGATCAGCAGCGGCTTGCGGCCCCAGCGATCCACCGTGACCAGCGCCACCAGCGTGAAGACCAGCAGCGCGATGCCGATCACGATAGTCTGCAGCATGGCGACATTGGTCGTGAAGCCGGCATTCTGGAACATCTGCGGGCCGTAATAGAGCACCGCATTGATGCCGATGAATTGCTGGAACACCGACAGCATGATGCCGACCAGGATCACCTTGCCGCCGAAGGACATGAGCGGGCGCGTGCGCTCCACCAGCGTGTCCTCGATTTCCTTCAGTGTGGCCTGGGCGGTGGCTTCGTCGCAAATGCGCCGCAGCACCTCCAGCGCCTTGTCGCGGCGGCCCTTCAGCACGTACCAGCGCGGGGAATCGGGCACCAGCATCAGCAGGAACAGGAAGATGGTGGCGGGGATCACCGCCGAGGCCAGCATCAGCCGCCAGCCCTGTTCCATGTTCCAGGCCGTGTCGCCCTGCAGCGCGATGGCCCAGTTGACGAAATAGACCAGGGTGATGCCGGTCACGATGGCGATCTGCTGCAGCGTCACCAGCCGGCCGCGATCGGCGGGCGGCGAAATCTCGGCGATGTAGAGCGGCGCCAGCATGGACGCCAGGCCGATGCCGATGCCCGCGGCGATGCGATAGATGACGAACGGCGTCAGCGCGTCCACGCCCATGCCGCCAATGGGGCCAAGGCCCAGTTCCGGCC
>JAEZBK010000104.1 GCA_023427355.1 Pseudomonadota bacterium | reverse complement strand
GCGCCAAACCCTATGGCCAGGGCGGCGAGCAGAACGCGAAATTCCTGGCGAAGCTGCAGGAGAAGGCGGCTTTGGCGTAACCCCTCGGGCTTTCGCTGGCGACGCGCGCAACCAGGGCAGTCCAGCCTGCGCACGGCCTGCGGATTCCAAAGCGCGATGAACGCCGCCTGAACCTGCAACGGGCGGAAATATTTTTTGGCCGCATGACGCCGAAATATATTTGCGAAATCGGCTTGCGTGACTCACCTGCCTGGATAATGCTTCGTCCATGGACGAACTCGCGCTGAGCGTAAGGCAGGCGCGGCCCGCAGACGCCGCAGACCTTGCGCGCATCTATATCGAGTCCTGGCACGATGCCTATGCCGGCATCCTTCCACACGCCCTGCTCTCCGCCATGTCGCACAAGGGCCAGGCCGCACGCTGGCAACAGACGATGCGCGGCCCCGGCGCCGTGCTGATCGCAGAGGATGCGAAGATCGGTCCCATCGGTTTGGCCAGCCTTGGGCCGGCGCGCGACAAGGGCCTAGGCCTGGATGGCGAGATCTATACGCTCTATGTGGACCCGGTCTTCACCGGCATGGGCGCGGGCAAGCTGCTGCTGGCGGCGTCGTTTGCGGCGCTGACCGAGAAGAAATACCGCTCCTGCGTGATCTGGTCCCACGCCCGCAACCATGCCTGCTATTTCTATGAAGCGATGGGCGGCAAGCGCGTGGGCGCGCGGTTGACGCATCTGATGGGTGCGGAAACGCCGGAAGTGGCGTTCGGCTGGCAGCGCCTGCTGGTGGGCGACAAGGTTTTGAAATCCTGATTTCCTGATGGAATTTTCCCGGCGGCGTTCACCGCCTGATCGCGGATAGCATGTCGAAATTGTCTCGCCTGCTGGCACTTTTCGCCGGCCTCGTCATCGCCGCGCCCGCCCTGGCCCAGGAGGAAATATCCTGGGAGAATGATCCCAAAGTGCTGGCCTGTTCCCCGCACGTGCTGAAGAAGGGCGGCTCGGTTGCGCTGGTGATGGGGCCGCGCCATGGGCTGGAGATGGCCATCCAGCGGAACGGCACGCGGGACTGGTATTTCATCGTCACCGGCGGGCCTGAGAAACAGCATTTCATGACGCCCAAAGCCTTCGGCGCGGCGCGGCGCGTGACGCTGAATGAGGGGACCGTCGGTTACGGCCCGCCCAAGGGAATGCCGGTGCGCATCTTCACGCGGCCGGGCCGCTATACCGTGCACCTCTCCGACAAGCTGGAGTCCGATGCCGGAGGCCATATCTGCACGATTGATTACCGGCCCTGATCCAGATCGCGCGGGCGCACGAAATCCACCAGCCGTCCGCCGCAGGGCGACACCTGTTTCCAGTGCGCGATGTCGAAATCCAGCACCGCCAGGGCGGCGGTGGGAAATTTCTCTTCCATTACGTCATGGCGGCTCTGCTCCCGGGGCTTGACCGGGTCGCGCGCCAGCATGGCGGCGATCTGTTCCAGCCCCGGATTGTGTCCGATCACCAGCAGCACATGGTGCGCGTCGTCCGCGTCCTGCGCCAGGGCCAGGATGCGGCCGGGCGGCGCGTGGTAGAGCGTCTCGACATAGACGATGGGCGCAGGCACCTGCCGCAGCACCGGCGCCGCCGTCTGGCGGGTGCGGGTGCTGGTGGAGCAGAGGATGCGATCGGGCAGATAGGCTTTCGCCTTGAGATAGCGTGCCATGGCGGCGGCGTCGGCCAGCCCGCGTTCGGTCAAGGCGCGGTCATGGTCGTCCTGGTCGGGACCGCCTGGTTCGGCCTTGGCATGCCTGAGCAAAAGTAAACGACGCAAAACCGCGATTCCCGCATAGCCAGCAGGAAGGCTAGGCGCTTGACCCTATCTGCGGCAAGCGTCACAAAAGCCGCGTCTTTTGCAGGCAACGCCATGGCCACCAACAAGAAACCCGGCAACTGGAAACCCCGCACCCTGGCGGTGCGCGGCGGGCAGATCCGCTCGCCCTTCCAGGAAACCAGCGAGGCGCTGTTCCTGACGGCCGGCTATGCCTATGAGAATGCCGAGGAAGGCGAAGCCCGTTTCAAGGGTGAAAGCCCCGGCTATCAGTATAGCCGCATCAGCAACCCCACCGTGACGATGCTGGAGCAGCGCATGGCCACGCTGGAGGGCGCACCGGTCGCGCGCGCCACCACCAGCGGCATGTCGGCGGTCAGCGCTGTGTTCATGGCGGGGCTGAAGGCGGGCGACCATGTCGTGTCGTCCAACGCCCTGTTCGGCTCCTGCCGCTATGTGCTGGAAAACGTCATGTCGCGCTTCGGCGTGGAGACGAGCTTCATCGATGGCAACGCGATCGAAAACTGGCAGGCCGCGATGCGCCCCAATACGCGCATGCTGTTCCTGGAGACGCCGTCCAACCCCACCCTGACGGTGTTCGACCTGCGCGCCATCGCAAGCCTGGCCGACAGCGCAGGCGCGCGGCTGGTGGTGGATGGCGCCATGGCCAGCCCCGCCATCCAGCGGCCGATGGATTTCGGCGCGCACATCGTGGTGCATTCGACCACGAAATGGACGGACGGCCAGGGCCGCGCGCTGGGCGGGATGATCCTGTGCCGCCAGGATTTCCTGGATGAGAACCTGAACCAGTTCCTGCGCAACACCGGGCCGACCATGAGTCCTTTCAACGCCTGGGTTCACCTGAAGAGCCTGGAGACGCTGGACCTGCGCATGCGCCAGCATTGCGAGAATGCCGCCAAGGTGGCCGACTTCCTGGCGACGCAGAAGAAGGTGACCAAGGTTCTGTATCCCTTCCGGCCGGATCATCCGCAGCACAATCTGGCGCGGGTGCAGATGACCGGCGGCGGCGGTGTGGTGACGTTCGAGATCGAAGGCGGCAAGCCCGCAGCCTTCCGCCTGGCCAATGCGCTGGGTCTGATCGACGTGTCGAACAATTTCGGCGACGCCAAGAGCCTGATTACCCATCCCGAAACCACCACGCACCAGAAGCTGACGGCCGAAGCGCGCGCGGCGCAGGGCGTCACCAGCGGGCTTCTGCGCCTGTCGGTGGGGCTGGAGGATGCGGACGATCTCTGCGAAGACCTTGAGCAGGCGCTGAAGGTCGCCTGAGATCGCGATGAGCGACCACCGCATCACGCTGAAATGGTTCAAGGGCGATGTGCCCTTCACCTATGAGACATACACCTGCAACCACCAGGTCACCTTCAAGGACGGCCCGCCGGTGATGGTGTCGGCCTCGCCCGCCTATCTGGGCGACCCGCGCCATGGCGACCCCGAAGACCTGCTGGTGGCGGCGCTGTCGAGCTGCCACATGCTCAGTTTCCTGGCGATCTGCGCAAAAAAGCGCATCACCGTGGAGGCCTATGACGATGAAGCCGTGGGCGTGCTGGAGAAACAGGACGGCAAAATCTGGATGACCCGGGTGACGCTGCGGCCCAAGGTGCGCGCCGATGCTGACAGCGCCACCTTGTTGCAAATCCATCATCTGGCCCACCAGGCCTGCTTCATCGCCAATTCGGTGAAGACACAAGTGGCGGTTGAACCGCGATAATCCGGCGATTGCCGCTGCGGCAGCTTCCCCATTGCGGCATTAGGGATACCCTGAAATGTCGGAAAACTGCGCCGTTACGCCGCTTGCGCGGGGCCAAAGGGCTGCCCGATAATGACGCCATGCAGACCCGCGGCGAATCCCGCAAGGCGAAACCGGAGTTCCACTATGAGAGCGAGACCCGCTCCATCAAGGTGGCGGTGAAGCCTGCCTATCTCGACGACCAGTCCGATCCCGAAGACGACCGCTATGTCTGGTCGTACACGGTGACGATCGAGAACAACAGCGACGAGCCCGTGCAACTGATGTCGCGCTACTGGAACATCACCGATGGCCAGGGCCGCATCCAGGAAGTGCGCGGCCCCGGCGTGGTGGGCGCCCAGCCGGTGATCGCGCCGGGTGAAAGCTTCCAGTACACATCGGGCTGCCCGCTGGAGACGGCGTCGGGCTACATGCAGGGCCGCTACCAGATGATGAGCGCCTCCGGCGAGGCCTTCGAGGCCGAAATCCCGGCCTTCCTGCTGGAAAGCCCCTATGAGCGGCGGCAGATTCACTAGGATCGCCGCCTGATCCGCATCCCGGCTTTTCGCGTAAGGGTTCCACACGCCTGTCCCGGCGTGGTAATCCCATCCCCGGTGATCCCATGACAAAGCCGACCCGCGACGAGGCCGAAAAGGCCGTTCACACCCTGCTCCGCTGGGCCGGCGATGATCCGTCGCGCGAGGGGCTGCTCGACACGCCCAAGTGCGTGGCCCGCGCCTTCGAGGACTGGTTCAGCGGCTATGGCCAGGACCCGGAAGAATACCTGACCCGCACCTTCGAGGAGATCGAAGGCTATGACGAGATGATCGTGCTGCGCGGCGTTCGCTTCGAGAGCCATTGCGAGCACCACATGGCGCCGATCGTCGGCCGCGGCTGGGTCGCCTATATTCCGCAGGGTCGCGTCGTCGGCATCTCCAAGCTCGCGCGCGTGGTCGACGTCTACGCCAAACGGCTCCAGATCCAGGAGAAGATGACCGCGCAGATCGCCAACACCATCCACGACGTGCTCAAGCCCGAAGGCGTCGGCGTCATCATCAAGGCGACGCATCATTGCATGACCACGCGCGGTGCGCACAAGCCCGGGACCGATCTGGTCACCAGCCGCATGCTGGGCGTGTTCCGCGACAATGCCCTGACGCGCCAGGAGCTGCTGGGCCTCGCCAATTCGAACGATTGACCCGCGCGCGCGGGAAGGAGGCCTCGCCATGGCCGGGCACAACAAGCCGGCGAGGAAACGTCCTGCCGGCAGCGAGGCCATCAGCAACTCGACGCAAGACCACTTCGCGGAACTCCGCTGAGCTGACGCGCTGACAAGAAAGCAGCGCGCCGCGCGTTCACGCATGACGCCGCGCGGCGATAATCATCGGGAGAAACCATGAAAGCCGCTTTGGTCCTGGCCGCAGCTCTGGTTGCCGCCTGCCTGTCGACCCCTGTCTCCGCGCAGAAATCCTACGGTCCCGGCGTCAGCGACACCGAGATCAAGATCGGCAACACCATGCCTTATAGCGGGCCGGCTTCGCCGCTCAGCATCACCGGTAGGGTGATCGCGGCCTATTTCGACGAGGTCAACGAGAAGG
>JAEZBK010000049.1 GCA_023427355.1 Pseudomonadota bacterium | reverse complement strand
TCACCGCGTTGGAGACCAGGTTCAGCAGCATCTGCTTCAGCGCACGTTCGTCGGCGACCAGCATGGGGATATCGGCCGGCGCTTCCACGCGGAAACTCAGCTTTCCGGCGGCGACGCGGCTGCCCATGATGCGGCCGATGCTGTCCATGACATGGCGGGGATCGAAGGGGCGCGGATCGATTTCCATCTTGCCGGCCTCGATCTTGGCGACGTCGAGCAGGTCGTTGATCAGCGAGAGCAGGTGTGTCCCGGAATGATGGATGTCGCGGGCATAGTCGCTGTAGCGTTCCATGGCGCCAGGGCCCATCGCCTGCTGGCCGATGATTTCGGAAAAGCCCAGGATGGCGTTGAGCGGGGTGCGCAGCTCATGGCTCATGTTGGCCAGGAAGGCCGACTTGGCGGCGTTGGCGGTTTCGGCTTCGTACCGCTTGGCCATCGCCTCGTCGCGCGCCGTGGCGACCGCGGCGGCCATGTCCTCGACATGGAAGCGCAGGCGCATATCTTCCTGGAGCTGCCGGATGAAGCGCTTGCCGTCTATGTACAGATGCACGGCATAGATCGGTGTGAGGGCCGCGAACACCATGTCCAGGCCCGTGCCTTCCAGGAGGTAGCGCGCCGAGGTCAGCACCACCATCGGAACCATGCCGCAGACCAGCATGGTGATCGAACCCAGGCGGGCCACCAGCAGCGAAGCCATGGTCGTGGCGGTGGCGATCAGCAGGAAGAGATGGTTGGTGATGTTGCCGTCGTCCCACAGCAGCCAGGGCAGGAAACCCCAGGCGGCGCTGACGGTGAATTGTGCGGCCATGAAGATGCGCGCCCAAGTCCTCAGGCGGGCGGGATCTTGGGGATCCTCGTCGCGATACAGATCGTACAGGCCATAGGTGGCGAAGGAAGCCAGGCTGATGGCGATGGGGAACACCAGCGAGTCCACGATGGGCAGGTTGCCCAGCGCCGGAAAGAACGCCTCGGATGTCATCAGGCCAAGGATCAGCGCCCAGATCGGGGTGACGACCCAGGAGGAACGGTCAATGGCCGCGATCACGTCCAGCTGGCTTTTGAGGACGCGCGGGTCGGCTCGGGTCAAGGCGGACGCGAACATGGCCGCCTTTTGTATCGCGCCAAGCGTTAAGAACTGCCTGCGACACGGAAAAAGCTGCGTTAAGACAAACGCTTGGGCTAATTTGGCCGGGATTTCCGCGATTCGCAGCGTTAACGGACATGGCCAAGGACAAAGATCTTTTCGACAACCAGAGCGCCGCCTCCAAGGCCTATACCGCCAAGGACATCGAGGTGCTGGAGGGGCTTGAGCCCGTGCGCCGCCGCCCCGGCATGTATATCGGCGGCACCGACGAACGCGCCCTGCACCACCTGGCGGCGGAAATCCTGGACAATTCGATGGACGAAGCGGTGGCGGGCCATGCCAGCCGCATCGAAATGGAACTGAAGCCCGGCAATGTCCTGGTCATCACAGACAATGGCCGCGGCATTCCGGTGGATCCGCATCCCAAGTTCAAGAACAAGTCGGCGCTGGAAGTCATCATGACCACGCTGCATGCGGGCGGAAAGTTCGATGGCAGCGCCTATGAGACATCCGGCGGCCTGCATGGCGTCGGTTCGTCGGTGGTCAACGCGCTGTCGGAATGGATGGAAGTGGAAGTGGCGCGCGAGAAGCATGCCTGGAAGCTGCGTTTCGAGCGCGGCCATGTGGCGGGCAAGCTGAAGGACCTGGGCGCGGTCAACCGGCGCGGCACCATTGTCAGCTTCAAGCCGGATGAGAAGATCTTCGGACACATCCAGTTCGATCCCGCGCGACTCTATCGCGCGGCCAAATCCAAGGCCTATCTGTTTCGCGGTGTCGAGATCCGCTGGAAGTGCGATCCGTCGCTGATCGCCGATGGCGGGGCGACGCCATCGGAAGACGTGCTGAAATTCCCCGGCGGCCTGGCCGACTACCTGGAACAGGAGCTGGGCAAGACCCAGACCGTCACCAACCGCGCCTTTGCGGGCAAGCATGAGAACAAGGACACGACGCGCGGCGCGGTGGAATGGGCGGTGGCCTGGGCCCCTGCCCGCGACGGCGCCACCCGGTCCTATTGCAACACCATCCCGACGCCGGCCGGCGGCACCCATGAACAGGGCCTGCGCAATGCCCTGACCAAAGGCCTGCGCGCGCATGGCGAGCGGGTCAACAATCGCAAGACCCAGCTTGTCACCGCCGACGACATCATGGACAGCGCCGTGGCGATGCTGTCGGTCTTCATCCGCGAACCGGAATTCCAGGGCCAGACCAAGGACAAGCTGTCCAGCCCCGATGCGCAGAAGCTGGTCGAGAATGTGGTGCGCGACCATTTCGACCACTGGTTGGCGGAAAGCCCGGCCGAAGCCGACCGCCTCCTCGGCTTCGTCATCGAGGCGGCGGAAGACCGGCTGAAGAAGCGGCAGGAGAAAGAAACCAAGCGCCAGTCGGCGACGCGCAAGCTGCGCCTGCCCGGCAAGCTGGCCGACTGCAGCAAGGGATCATCGGAAGACACCGAAATCTTCCTGGTCGAGGGCGACAGCGCCGGCGGCAGCGCCAAGCAGGCGCGCGACCGCGCCACCCAGGCGATCCTGCCCCTGCGCGGCAAGATCCTGAACGTCGCGTCGGCGGGCGCGGGAAAATTGCAGCAGAACCAGGAACTGAGCGATTTGATGCAGGCGCTGGGCTGCGGCGCGGGTGCCAAATACCGCGCCGAAGACCTGCGCTATGACCGCGTCATCATCATGACCGACGCCGACGTTGACGGGGCGCATATCGCGTCGCTGCTGCTGACCTTCTTCTATCGCGAGATGCCCGGACTGATCGCCGACGGCAAGCTGTTCCTGGCGATGCCGCCACTCTATCGCCTGAGCCAGGGCGGCAAGATCGTCTATGCCCGCGACGAGGCCGATCGCGACGCCAAGCTGAAAAAGGAATTTCGCGCGGGCGCGAAGGTGGAAATCTCCCGCTTCAAGGGCCTGGGCGAGATGATGCCCGCACAGTTGAAGGAAACCACGATGCGGCCCGGCCATCGCACGTTGGTGCGGGTGGAGATCGCGGACGAGGAAGCGCGAGCGACCGAAAGCCTGTTCGAGCGGCTGATGGGCAAGAAGCCGGAATTGCGTTTCCAGTTCATCCAGGAGAATGCGCAATTTGCTGCTGAGAGCGTGGACGTCTGACGCCACCAATCGCGGCTGTTTATTTTGTCGCTCCGCCTCGCGGCTGCGCTCATGCGCAGTTTGCTGCTGAGAGCGTGGGCTGAGGCCACCAATCGCGGCTGCTTATTTTGTCGCTCCGCCTCGCGGCTGCGCTCATGCGCAGTTTGCTGCTGAGAGCG
>JAEZBK010000035.1 GCA_023427355.1 Pseudomonadota bacterium | reverse complement strand
GCGTCAGCCTGACCGGCATCCGCACCAGATCCCGGTCCATCACCAGCTTGCAGTCCTTCAAATTGAAGCGGGTCAGGTACAGATAGGCCGTATCGTCCACCGTCTCGAACATGCGCGACCTGCTGTCCGGGTCCAGCAGCACCGGATAGTTCCACGCCGCCGCCTCGGCGCAGCCCTGTTTGCCGGCGATGGTGAGCGGCAAGGCCAGCACCGGCTTTGACCAGCGGATCAGATCGGCCGAGGTGGCGACGAACACGCCCATGCCCTCGGGACGCGTGGCGGCCATGGTGGCGATGTACTGGCCCGAGGGCTCGTGGCGCACGACGCTGGACACCGGCGCCCCCAACCCGGCAAGCGGCGCGCAGACATGGGCGGCGGGATCCTCCGCCGCCCGGTAGGGGTCGGCGAAGCGCACGGTGAAGCCCTTGCCGTCCCACGCCCGCCAGGACGCCAGATCCTGCGGATTATTGGTCCGCAGCAGGCAGGCGCCGCCCTTCTGCGCCTCGCGCGCCACCGCGAACACCAGTACGTACCAGTACTCACCGCTGCGCACGATGTTGCTGGGATTGAAGTAGCCGGAATGCCGGCCCAGATCGCCGCGATAAACGTAGGGCAGCGCCGCCACCACGCCGGGGACGCGCTGGAAAGTAGCGCCGCCATCCGTCGAGCGCGCCGCGGTCACCGAATTGGTCCAGCACTCCATGTACTTGCCGCCGGGGCACAGGTCGCGCCGGCGGTGGCCCTGGAATTCATTGTGGACCAGGGCATGGATGGTCCGCCCGTCCTCGGTGGCGAAGGCCGCCAGCCAGGCCCGGTCGTCGAAGGCCGCCGGGTCGTCCTTTTCCCCCCCACGATAGGCGATGCGGCAATCGGGCCTGACCGCATCGAGGCCCGGCCCCACCAGCGCGCGGTTGACGTCATGCGGCGCAAAAAGGTGGACCCGCCCGTCCGCGTCGCGGAAGGCGCGGGCCGGCGCGTCGGGGATGTCGCGCGGGTCACAGGCGTCATTGCGGTAGCTGAACACCGTTTCCGCAGGCCCTGTGACAATAAAGGTATCCGCATGAGCGGCACGAACACCCCAAAAGAGACACAACACTATCCCCACGCGATACAAGTTTGCCACGCGACACCTTTACCCATTGAAAACTATCGTTGCCTAGGGTGACCACCACAGAGGAATTCATTGGCACCACGCCAACACTCAACTTTGTGATTAGTTTCAAGTTTCCAAGAGGATTGCGCGCATGCCGAACATTCTTGTCATGATCCCTTCCGGAGAGGTCTATGACCACGACTGTGTCCGCTGGTACAATTACAAGGATGTCCAGGGCAGCCTGAACCATTATCACAATATCGGTGACGCCTTCGTTTTCGATTCGTCGCTGAAGCTGCTGAATTACGACCGTCTCGACGTCCTTAAGATCCGCGACGTGCGGCGGGAGGACATTGACCGGTACAACGCCGAATACGATTACTGCTTCCTGCGTGGCTCCAACTACATCCATGGCTCCATGGAGTGGGAGAACGCCATTCCGGTGCTGGAGCAGCTGAAGATTCCGGTGTTGGCCTTCGGCATCGGCGCCCAGGCGCCGGCCACCGGCAAGATGCAATTGTCCGACACCACCAAGCGGGTGATGCGGCTGATCGCCGACCGCTCGGTGTCCCTGGGCGTGCGCGGCGAGTTCACCGCCGAAGTTCTGTGGGATTTGGGCATCAAGAACGCCCGCGTCGTCGGCTGCCCCACCCTTTACCGCAACAACAACCCCGAACTGCGCGTCACGCTGCCCAACCTCGACGATGTGCGGAAAGTGGTGTTCACCCTGCGCCGCGAGGTGTCGGGCGCCTATGCCAGCGACATCGAGCGCTACCTGACCCTGCACCACGACGTGATCGTGGATCTGGCCAAGCGCTTCGACGTCACCGTCAGCGCCCAGGGCGAGATCGAGGAAAAGAAGATCCTGTGGGGCACGCCCGAGCAGCGCGACGAGGCCATGGCCCAGTTGGCCCACGAGAAGTGGTTCACCGGCCCCGATGACCCGATGGTCCGGCTGTACCGCGAGAAGCTGTTCTATTCCGACGTGGTCGCCGAATACGAGGCGCTGATGCGCGCCCAGGACCTGGTGCTGGGCTACCGCCTGCACGGCAATCTGATGGCCCTGGCCAATGGTGTTCCCTCGGTCTACTTCACCTACGATTCGCGCACCTCGGAATTCGCCGAAACCTACCGCATCCCGGCCTTCGACGTGTTCTCGGGCAAGGATTTCCGCCTGGAAGATTACTGGGACCAGTCGCTGTTCGAGCGCTTCAACCGCGCCTATTCCGCCCGCTACCGCGACATGAAGCTGTTCCTGGACGAGAACGGCATCGACCACAAGATGGGCCGGGCCGCTCAGGCCCAGTCCATGCGCAGCGCGGCCTGAGGGGGGCGGACATGACGGCGACCGTCGAAAAGCTCCAGGGACCGGCTGCGCGCCTGGAGGGCTATGTCGATGCCCTGGACGGCGGCCGCCTGTTCGGCTGGGCGTGGGACCGGCTGCATCCGCAAGAGCGGCTGCGGATCGAGATCAGCGTGGACGGGTCGGTGG
>JAEZBK010000299.1 GCA_023427355.1 Pseudomonadota bacterium | reverse complement strand
CCATTGACCCTGTCGCGGGACCGCCGGTCCGCCCAGCGCGCCATCGCTGCGCGCAGCGAGACAGACGCCGAAGCCTGGAGCCATTTCCAGCAGGAAGTGGCGGTGCAGGCGAATACGCTGCGCCGCTGGTGGGCGCGTCCAGGGCGTGAAGGCGGCCCGGCGGACCTGTTCTGGCGTCCCTCGGCGCGCGATCAATTCGCCCGCCTCAGCGTGACCGGGGCTGCCGACTGGCTGGCCCGTCATTTCGAGGACCGTCAGTTGATCGGCACCTTGCTGCACGATGCGCTGGCTGGCGGCTTCGCGCCATCCGAACCCGGATCGGCGCTGGCGCTGGTATGGCGTGCGGCGCAGGAAATGAACGGGCTAAAGGCAGCTTGCGCACTGGCCGTGCCCGGCACCCTGGTCGTGGCGCTGCGCCGGGCAAGCGGCGCCACGGTCGAAACGGGCAGGGCGGTGACGCAGGTGATGGTTTCGCGCGGCCATGCAGCGGGCGTCCAGCTTGAGGATGGCGAGACGATCAGCGCCCGCGCCGTGCTTTCCAGCCTGTCTGGCAACGCCAGCGAGCGCTTGGCGGGGCTCGATCGGCCGCTGGAAGAAAACACGGTCGGCACGGCGCGCATCGTCTTCACGCTGGGCGAGGGAGCCGTTCTGCCCCCAGCGCTGAAAAACGGTCGTTGCGTGCTGGCGCTGGGGGCGGCCGACCTGGCTGATGGCCATGAAAATGCTCGTGCCGGCAGGCTGCCGGTCCTTGCGCCCTTCGAGGTCGTGGCCGAGACGCCGCGTCGTCTGGCGCTGACGCTGCCCTTGATGCCGGTCACGCCTGACGGCGGCTGGCCCGCGCTGCAGGCGCCACTGGCGGCGACCTTGGTGAAAAGCCTGTCACGGCAGGTGTCCGGCCTGGGCAACGGTCTCACCGGCATGACGCTGACCCCGCCCAGCGCCCGTCCGCGCGCCACGCTGGCCAGGCTGCTGGCACCCGCCCATGCCCGCGCCGTGACGCGCGTGCCCGGACTGTATCTGTGCGGAGCGGATGCCGAACCGGTGCCATCCGTCTCAGGCCGGGCGGGACGCTTCGCCGCGTATTTCGCGCAAGCCTCGCGCTAGGGCTTATTTCGGCGCTTCGGCAACCCCGGCGCGCATTTCGGTCCAGGCGTTGACGTAGCGATCCTTGTCCTTCAGCCGCTGCTGGAAGATGCCGCTCTTGAGGAACGTGTCCACGTCGCGGGTCAGCCGCAATTCCTCGAATACCTTGTCGGGCACTTGCTTGAGCGCCACCTCATTGGCGGGCTCGTCGCCGATTTCCTCGATGCTGTAGCGCGCCGCCTCGTCCGACAGCGCGGAATCGATCAGTGCCAGGGCCTTCTCCTCGTTCCTGGTCTGGGCATGCAGGGTCAGGCCGCAGACATAGGTGAACATCCCGTCCTTGGGTTCCAGATAGGCCACGGGCTTTCCTTCCTTCACCAGCCCGGCAAAGGTCGTGCGCCAGCTCATCGCTGCCACCAGTTCGCCCGAAGCCAGCCCCTGCGCCAGCGCGGTATCGTCGGACGACACGAAACGAAGCTGCGGCAGCAACGCGCGCATCTTGGCCTCGACTTTCCGCCAACCCGCTTCGTCCATGGTGTAGGCATCCACGCCGATCATCCGGGCGACGAAGGGCACCACGTCATCCACGCCGTCCAGTACCGAAACGCGGCCCTTGTATTTTGGATCGAACAATATCTCCCAGCTTTGCGAGTTCGCATATTCGGGCGCCAGGTCGGTGCGGATGGTCAAGGACGTGTTGCCCCAGTAATGCGGTACGAACCAGACCTTGCCACCGCCCGCGTCGATGCCGGGCAGGTTGCGCAAGGTGGGCGAGATCTTCTCCCAGTTCTTCAGCTTTTTCGTATCTATGGGTTTGAGAAGACCGGCTTCCTGCCAGCGCGCATACTCATAGTAGCAGGGGCCCATCACATCGGGTTTGAACCCGGCGCGCATCTTGGCAAAGGCCTCGTCCTCGTCGGCGAAGATCGCGGTCCGGGGTTTCTCGCCATAGGTTTTCTGGTAATCCGCCAGATAGACGTCGCTGGTATAATCTTCCCATTGGAAGAGCGTCACCGGATCGTTCGTGCTGCCGCCCTGGGGCCGGTGCAGGAACCATGCGGTGCCTGCCGCGATGGCCGCTATCGCCAATCCACCGATCACAACAGATGTGCGCATGATCCGCCCGCCCAAAGCCGCCGGCAAAGGCTAGCGGCGTATGGCGCGCGGTTTCAAGCGCGGCGCGTCACCACAGGGAGAAGCGGCTGGCGCGGGGATTGCCGCCAAAACCCAGTGTCATGGAAAGGCCGGCGCTGGTCTCGCCCCCCACCATCCCCTGGGTCAGCGAGACGTTGGAGCGGCGCGCACCCAGCTCCAGGTCCAGGCCAGGCACGGGGGTATAGCGGACCGACAGCCCATAAAGGCCGCCGCTGCTGGCATAGCGGTCATAGGCATAGCCGCCATAAAGATTGAACCAGAGACCATCCAACTGGGTCGAGAGCGAGGCGGTGGCGCTATGCACTTCCATGTTGCGGATGGACAGCGGAACATAGGGCGTAGGGGCGGCACCTGCCTGGCTGGTGTAGGCCAGGCGGTATTCGCCACGGCCGTCATAGCTCAGGCCTGCGCTCATGAAGCCCAGGTCGTAATCCCAGCGCAGGTTGCCGTCCCAACCGGCGGTCTGCACCGCATTCTTCAGGGCGCTGGTGCCGTAATTGGTGTAGCGGCCTTCCAGGCTGCCCCACAGGCCCCAAGCCAGCCGGTTGGCGATGGCAACGGAGATTTCGTCCTTGCGGCCTTTGCCCAGTATGGCTTCCGCCGTCTCCAGCAGGGGCTTGTGATAGACGAGGCTGGCGGAGAAGAAACCGTCCGGAGTGCCACTATAGCCGCCCAGCCGCGCGCCCACCGTGCCATTGCCCATCAGGCCTTCCAGCGTCAGTTCGCTGTCGCCGCCCAGTTCGAAACCCAGACCTGCCGATCCGGCCATGACAGTGCGCCGGTCGGCGGCGAAGGTGCCGGTCGGCGTGCGCACCACGGCGGCGTCGGAATTGACACCGGTAATGCTGCCCAGAAGCGCGATGCCCCCGCCGATCGTAACCTTGGCGTTGCCGCGCGCGGTGATCAGCTGGTCCTTGTTCCGGAAGCTCTTGTATTCGATGCCGAAGCCTCCCTCGGAATCGCCCAGCGCCGCGGCGCGGGAATAGGCCTTGGTCCAGAGCGGATCGGCGCGGCGCACCGCGTAGCGCAGGCCATAATAGTTGCGGGCCGCGCCATAGGTCTCATAGGGCGCGAAAGGAACCGGCGGTTGGGCCACGGGTGCAGGGGGCAGTCCGGCTTGTGGCGGATAGCCTTGTGGCGGCATGGGCGGCTGGGGCGGATAGGGTGCCATGGCAGGGGCGGGCGGCGGCGCGCCCTGCGCCTGCTGCATCGGGGCCGGCTGCATGGGAGGGGCGCCATCGCGCGGCTGCAGGCGCAGCGAGAAACCATCCGTCTCCTGCCGGGTCAGGAACGTTACAGGCCGGGTGGCACGGATCACGCCATTGTCGTAGCTGGTATAGGCCATGCCGACCCATTGCGGCAGTTGCCGGGCCAGGGCATCGAAAATCGCGGGGTCCACCGGCTGGTTGAAATCCAGCGACAGGGCATTCTGATTGTCATCGGCGCGCACCGAACGCAGGGGCATCCCGCGGAAGCGCAGTTCCAGGGCCGGGCCGTCGCTGACGATCTGATAACCAGGGCCTTGCGCCAGGGCGGGGCCGGCCAGGCAGACGACAGCCGCGCCAGTCAGCGCTCCTGTCATAGTCTGCCTGAAATCCCGCATCCGTATCCCCAGGACAACGCCACCACCAGGGCGCAAAACCCTGATTCGTTTTGGGGATTATGAGCCTCGGCGAGTCAGTGGGGAATCCCTCTTCGGGAATCAGCCGGGGCGAAGGTCCAGCGGACCTTTGCCGGTTCGATCCTACCCGATCATCTTGCTCACGATTTCGAACAGATTGGGCGAAATTCCCGCCAAGCCCCGGATCTTCTCCATCTCGGCCTGCATCAGACCCTGGCGCCTGGCATCATAGCGCCGCCAGCTTTCAAAGCTGCCGGCCAGGCGCGCCGCGACCTGAGGATTGATCGGATCGAGCTGGCGGATCACCTCGCCGACCAGGGCATAGCCGTCGCCCTTGGCGCCATGGAAGCGCAGATGATTCACGCTGAAGGCCCCGATCAGGGCGCGCACCCGGTTGGGGTTGCGGATGTCGAAGGCCGGATGCTTCATCAGCTCGCGCACCGCCAACACGGTTTCGGGCAGGATCGAACCCGCTTGCAGACCCATCCATTTGTCCATCACCAGCGGATCGGCCTTGAAGCGGTCATGGAAATGCGTGAAAGCGCCGTCACGGCGCGGAGATTCCATGCGCGTCAGCGCCGCCAGACCCACGATCATGTCGGTCATGTTGGTTGCGGTGCGGTAATGCGCGTCTGCCAGGCCCGCTGCGGCCTCGTCATCTTCCGCCGTCAGGTAGCGCAGGCAGGCGTTGCGCAGGGCGCGGCGACCGGCTGAACCTGCGTCAGGGCTGTAGTGTCCGCCATCGGCCGCCGTGGCTTCATACAATTCCGCGAACCGTGAGCCATGGGCGGCGGCGATAGCGCGGACCAGCGCCATCCGCGCGGCATGGATGGCGTCCGGGTCCACGGGCGTGCGCCGCGCCGCCAGTTCGCTTTCCGTCGGCGGCATCAGCATCTGCGCCGCGAAGGCCGGGTCTTCCATTGCCCGGTCCAGCACATCGCCAATGGCGGCGACATATTCGGCGCTGTCGCCACTGGATCCCGGCGCCACCACGTCCAGCATGATTTCGGCGGCCAGGACCTGCCCGGCTTCCCAGCGGTTGAAGGCGTCGCTATCCTTGCCCATCAGCACGGCACGTTCATGCCGGCTGTGCGGGGTCTTGAAGACGGCGGGTGCGGAAAAGCCGCGCCCCAGCGACAGAAGCGGTTCTTCTTCGATGCCGGTGAAGACAAATCGCTGGAACGCCTCGCGCAGTTCCAGTACGCGGGTGGTTGGCCCAGCGTCATTCTCGCCATCCAGTGTCAGCGCCATTTCCGTGCCGGATGCTCCCATCAGTCCAACCGCCACGGGAATATGCAGCGGCTTCTTCTGCGGCTGGCCCGGCGTGGGCGCCAGTGTCTGGCTCAGGTCCAATATATACGTTTTTGCTGCCCGGTCATAAGTCCCGCGCGCTTCGACTATGGGCGTGCCAGCCTGGGCGTACCACAGCCGGAACTGCGCCAGGTCACGACCACAGGCATCTTCAAAGCATTTCACCCAGTTCTCGATGGTGGTGGCTTCGCCGTCATGGCGTTCGAAATACAGGTCGGTTGCCGCCCGGTAGCCTTGCGCGCCCACCAAAGTCCGGAGCATGCCGATGACCTCGGAGCCCTTTTCGTAGATGGTCGAGGTATAGAAATTGTTGATCTCGATATAACTGTCGGGCTGCACCGGATGCGCCAGCGGCCCCGCATCCTCCGGGAACTGGCGCGCGCGCAGCGCACGCACATCCTGGATGCGCTGCACGCCATGGCTGCGCACATCGCCGGAAAAGCTCTGGTCACGGAAGACGGTCAATCCTTCCTTCAGGGACAGCTGGAACCAGTCGCGGCAGGTGATGCGGTTTCCGGTCCAGTTGTGGAAATACTCGTGCGCCACAACGCTCTCGATGCGGGCGTAATCGTCATCGGTGGCGGTTTCTGGCGTGGCCAGCAGCACCTTGTCGTTGAAGATGTTGAGGCCCTTGTTCTCCATCGCGCCCATGTTGAAGGCGCTGACGG
>JAEZBK010000280.1 GCA_023427355.1 Pseudomonadota bacterium | reverse complement strand
CTTCCATGACACCAAGTCCTGCGAAGGCCACTGCGCCAGTTCTCCCTCCCGTAGCAGCGCAAGCCTGTGCGCACACCCGGGCCCGTATTCGCGAGATGTTGCAGCGTAGCTGTGGGGCGCCCAACTGAGCACCCGCGCACCGTTGAAGGCGGCTCGGGCCGCCGGCTTGACCTATGTGAACGATGAAGAACGCCCGGGCATTCGCCGCCAGGGAAAACCCGGACGGTTTCGCTATGTAACTCCATCCGGCAAGCCGCTGCGGGAAAAGAGCGCGCTGCGGCGCATCGCCAAACTGGCCATACCGCCCGCCTGGACCCATGTCTGGATCGCCGCCGATACGCGCGCCCATCTGCAGGCAACCGGGCGCGATGTGCGTGGACGCAAGCAGTATCGCTATCACCCCGCCTTCGCGGCCGTGCGGGATGCGGACAAGTATCGTCACCTGGTGGATTTTGCCCTGGCCTTGCCGGCCTTGCGGCGGCGGCTGCGCAAGGACATGGCTGGCCGCAGCCTGAGCCGGGAAAAGGTTCTGGCCTGCGCGGTCACGCTGCTGGAACGCAGCCTTATCCGCATCGGCAACGAAGCCTATGCCCGGAATAACAAAAGCTTTGGGCTCACCACGCTCCAGAACCGGCATGTCCGCATCCGGGGCGGGCGGTTGCGGTTTCTGTTCATGGGCAAAAGCGGCAAGCGTTGGGATCTTTCCATCGAGGATCGCCGCATCGCCAGGGTTTTACGCGCCTGTCAGGAGTTGCCTGGGCAGCATCTGTTCGAATATCGCGACGAGGAAGGCAATGTCCATGCCGTCACCTCTTCGGAAGTGAACGCGTATCTGCGGGAGATATCGGGCGCGGACATCACGGCGAAGGATTTTCGCACCTGGGCCGGAACCGTCCATGCTGCCCAGGCGCTGGCGGCGGTCGAGCTTCCCGCGACGAAAAAGGCGGTGCGCGCCGTGGTGGCCCAGGTGGCGGAGCGGTTGGGCAATACCGTGGCTGTGTGCCGCAAATGCTATATCCACCCGGCCGTGATCCAGACATTCGAGCAAGGCGCGCTCAGGATCGGAAAATCCGGACGCGGAGCCCTGGAAAAATCCGTGCTTGCGCTGCTGCGCAAGGCCATGCGGCAGAGCAGGCTTTAGAATTTCGTGCTGAGCCCTGCCAGAAGCAGCCAGCCGCCAGCCCGCTGACCCGGCACACTGGCGGCAAGGCGGTGCGCGCCGGTGAATTCCAGGCGCGTATCTTTGCCCAATGGCAGCCGCAGTCCGGCGCCTGCCGAGGCCAGATGCGATTGTGAGCTCGCGGGCAGGCCACGGCCATCGAGCCATGCTGCGCCCTGATCGGCAAAACCAAAAACCTCCAGCCCGGCGAGAAGACCTGGGAGATTCCTGGGCAGGAAACCGATTTCCAGCGCGCCCGCTATCGCCTGGTCCCCCAATGCAGCCGAGGTGAGGAAGGCGCGGCCGAAATCCGGTCCACCCAGCGAGAACAGTTCGGTGATCGGCAACGGGCCGCCGGATACTTGTGCCGCCGCACGCAGGCGTACCACCCACTCTTCTGTCAGGAGACGATTAAAGGCACCTTGCACCAGCAGCTTGTGAAAGCCGGTATCGCCGAACAGCGAACGCGCATCGAAGATGCCCAGCCCCTGGGAAAGATTTGCGCTGAGCGTGAGCGCGGAGCGGGCCTCGGCGAGGCTATAGGTACCGGACAGCCGCAGGGTGCGGATATGTTCGCTGGACAGCAATGTCCCGAACAGGGCGTTGCTGGCGTCGAGCCCGTCAAGGCTGGCGCCCAGGGTCAGATTTTCCTCGAAACCGCGGATCACCGGATGTGTGAGCGACAGCTGCAAGGTCTGCGCCTGGCCGGAAAGCGCAATAGCGCCCACATCGGTGCGCATATAGCCATAGCCGAATGCCGCGCGCGTGCCGTCCTCGTTCAGAAGCTCGCTGTGACTGACGCCGTAATACTGATATCGGCTGAAGACGGTCGAAGTCCCGAATGAGAATTTGGTCTCTTCGCCTTGGCGCAGCAGATTGTAATAGCTGAAATCAGCCTGGATCTGGGTTCGCCCCAGAAGAGCATTGCCGCCCGTGTTGAGGGTGAGGGCCAGTGCATAAGGCTTCTGGTTCAGGGTGAGCACCAGCCGCACGGCGCCCGGCGTCTGCCCGCGCAGCATCTGGGCTTCGGCCGTCAGTCCAGGCAGGTCGCGGATCAGCGACAGATAGCGCTGCAGCGTGGCACGGCGAAGCGGGCGTTCTTTCGTCAGCCGGTCGGCCATCGCGACCACGGCGGTCACATCGCCATCCGTATCCCCGCGCAGTTCGACATGCTCGATGAATCCTTCGGTCACGCTCAGCGTCATGATCCCATCGGCGAAGTCCTGAGCCGCAATGGTGATGGTATAAAGTGCGATGGCGCCATTGTTGCCATAGGCGTTTGAAACCGACTGCGCGACCTGGGTGAGGTCCCCCGCGCTTGTCATGGTCTTGCCGATGAAGCCGCGCGTCGCATCCGTCAGAATGGGTGCAGGCAGGCTGGTGCCCTGGATGCGCACGCCTTTGAGCACAAAGGCCGTGATGGCGGCGTTGGCGTTCTCGGGCGGGGGCACCGGAACAGGTTCGGCGGGCGTCGGCGCAGGGTTTTCCGGTGCGCGATCACTGCGGGCGCGATCAATGACAAATGGCGCGGTCGGAGAGAGGGGCTGGGCAAGGGCGCCTGACACAAACAGGCTCATCGTGCCCAGCAGAGACAACAACCGCATCATACCCCCAATACCAGCAACCATGGCGAAACGTTGCTGCTTCGCCATGGTTGTTCAACCTGCCCGATAAGAGGGGTTAGCGGCCCAGTATGGTCCGTCCGCCCAGCCCCAATGTTGCGGGCTGACCGCTCGACAATACGCCGACGGTGGCGACGCCGCCGGTTTTCTGCGCTGCCGAAGCTGCGCTGGCACCCAGAAGCGGGTTGGCGCCGGTGACGACATCCTTGTTCAGCACATTGGCGCTGGCGAGCGACGCCGTACCATTTGGTACGCCCGTCGCGGCGCCGGTTGCCCCTGTGACGGTGTTGGTCACGGTGTTGACCGCGCCGCTCACCGGCGCGGAACCGACCCCTGCATTGCCCAATGTCGCTGTAGCCACATTGCCACCGGACAGGACGCCAACCGTCGCTGTCGTGCCCGTGGCTTGGGCGGGGGACAGGATGCTGACGCCGACCGGTTGCTGCGCGCCGCCCCCGGTGAGCGTAGCATTGCCCAGCGTGGTGGTGGCGGGCAAAGCCGATGTCACGGGCGATGCAGCGGTGGTCACGGGTGACAGCGCGCTGGTCGCGGTGTTCACAATGGGGCTGGCTGCGCCCGTGACGGTGCTGGCGGGGTTGCCTGCCGCGCCATTGAGCGCGGAGGTGAGGCCCGAAGGACTGACCGATACGCTGGCGGTCTGGCCCGCGCTCAGAACATTGGCGCTGGCCAGGGTCCCGGTAGCCGGGGTGTTGGACAGGACGCTGACGCCCAGCGGCTGGGTGGCGCTGCCGCCCAGCGCATTGTTCGCGACATTGGCGGTCAGGGGCAGCCCCGATGTGGCGCTTCCCAATGCCGATGTCACCTGCGTAGGCAGCAGGGCATTGCCAGTGGTAACGAGGTTACCCGCCACTGTGTTTGTCACGTTACCGACGGGCGCCAATGGACCAGCAAGCAACGGCGGCGTCGAGACGGTGGTCCCGTCCGCCGTCACCGTCACTGTGCCATTGCCGGCAAGGTTGCCTGCCTGCTGTCCACCGCCATTTCCGCCCGTGCCGTTGCCCGCGCCGCTCCCTGAGGCGCCATTATTATTGCCGGCAGTCTGGTCACCTGGCGCATTGCCGTTTGCGCCATTCCCCGTAGCGCCCCCGGTGTTCCCCGCGCTCTGGTCACCGGACGAATTGTTGCCACCCGATGGGCTGTCGGTGGGCGCTGCGCTGAGGCCGCCGCCACCGCCGCCGGTGGAGCCTCCCACCGAAAGTCCGCCGCCGCATCCCGTAAGCGCAAGAGCAAAGAACGCAACACCTGCCATTGCCAACTGCTTTGTGACCCGCATGATTTCCTCCTTTGCGCGATGTCTTTTGCGGAAAGGGGTTTGGGATGAGAGCCGTTCCGGGGCAGCTGTCACTGCGAGAGTGACCACATGCCGGGAAACCTGCGGTGGCGTAGCGCTGGTGCAGGTTTTCGCTTTACCTCCCGCAGGTTGCGTGAGGTAACCGTTGGTTTGCCATGCCGGATGAAACTTCGCTTCCATCCGCTCGCCAATGCCCAGGCCATTCGGCGGCGGAAGGGGCGCCCAAAACATGACGGCGGCGCGCGCTTTGGGGAGATAGCGCGCCCCGCCGCCGGGAGCAGTCTGGAGAGATGTTGCCTTACTTGATCTTGCGGTTCAGCGCTTCGGCATGCGTCAGGTGCATGCGAATGTCCGGCACGGTTTTCGCGGCGAACTGCTTGATAGCGGTATTATCGCCATCCTTGGCATAGCCTTCCATCAAGGCGCGGGCTTCGCGATGGGCCGCCACCTGCTGCACCATGTAGCGATGATCGAAGTCCGCCGCGCTGGCGCCTTTCAGGTTGTCCAGCATCCCCTGGCGACGGCTGTCGAGCGCCGTGGGCGCTTTCACATTGACCTTGTTGCTCGCGACCAGGCCCTGCAACGTCTTGCTGGTGCCGGTATGGGCTTCGACCATCTGGCGGCCAAAGGCCTTCACTTCGGTGCTGCGGCCACGCTCGGCGGCAAGCTGGCCGGCGGCGATTTCATACATGTCGCTGATCGCCGCGGCGGTAACGAAGCCCTGCGTGGTGCTGGTCATTTCCGCCGATATGCGGCCCACCATCCCGGCGACGGCATCTTCTGCCGCGCTGATGGCTTCGGTGTTGGTGCCGGGTCGCGGGCTTTCGCGATTGGGCTGGTTCTGGGCAAAGGCGGCGCTGCCGGACAGCAGCAGGATGGCGGCAAGGCGCGTACAGTTCTTCATGGTTTGGCTCCGTAAACCTCGTGCCGCAAACGCTGCTGCAAAGAAGGGGTTCCGATAGGAATGCCACGACGCTGCGGAACCTGGCCGATCCATCGGCGCATGGCATTTATCGCGATTGGTTCGAGATCTGCAGCACCTCGCGCTTCTTCGCGGAGCCGGAACCCAGATATTGTGGTGATCGTTCGGAACGCTTCATCTGCCGGTGCGGTTCACACTGCACTTCCCTGGGAGATGAGACATGAAGGCAGTGGTATATCACGGCAAGTATGATGTGCGTGTGGACGATGTTCCCGATCCTGTGATCGAGCATCCCCGCGACGCCATCGTGAAAGTGACATCCACAGCCATCTGTGGTTCCGACCTGCATCTGTATGACGGCTATATCCCGGAGATGCACAAAGGCGACATCCTGGGCCATGAGTTCATGGGTGAGGTGGTCGAGGTTGGTTCCGAGAACCGCAAGCTCAAGGTGGGCGACCGGATCGTGGTGCCCTTCACCATCTGCTGCGGCGAATGCTTCTTCTGCCTGAACGGCCAATGGTCCTGCTGTGAGCGGACCAACCGCAATGCCGACAAGGCAGCGGCCATGTTCGGCCATGCGCCCGCCGGCCTGTTCGGCTATTCCCACCTGACAGGTGGCTATCCGGGCGGCCAGGCCCAGTATGTGCGCGTGCCTTATGCCGATGTCTGCCCTGCCAAGGTTCCCAACGGCCTAAGCGACGAGCGGGTACTTTTCCTGACGGACATTTTTCCCACCGGCTGGCAGGGTGCGGAGTTCGCCAATATCCGCGATGGCGACACGGTGGCGGTGTGGGGATGTGGCCCGGTCGGGCAATTCGTGATCCGCAGCGCCCAGATGCAGGGCGCCGGACACGTCGTTGCGATCGATCGCGTTCCCGAGCGCCTGGCACTGGCAGAGGCGGCAGGCGCCGAAATCATCGATTTCAGCAAGGAGGATGTCTATGACCGGCTGAACCGCATCACGCGGGGCCGGGGGCCGGATAGCTGCATCGACGCGGTGGGCATGGAGGCCCATGGTGGCGGCAGCTGGGATGCGGTGGCGGATCGTGCCCTGGCGCTGGCGGGGCTGGGCACCGACCGCATCCATGCCCTGCGCGATTGCCTGCGCAATGTGCGGGCGGGCGGCACCGTGTCTTTGTCGGGCGTCTATGGCGGCTTTCTCAACATGGTTCCGCTGGGTGCCGCCTTCCAGAAAGGCGTCACCATCCGCATGGGACAATGCAATGTCTCCAACTACATGGAGAAGCTGATGCGCATGGTGGAGGAGGGGCGCATCGATCCTTCCTTCGTCATCACCCATCGCTGCGGCCTGCACGACGCGCCGCATATGTATGACGTCTTCAAGAAGAAACAGGATGGCTGCATCAAGGTCGTCATGAACCCCCACGCCTGAAGGAGCCCCCATGTCTCACGTCCAATCCCATTCGGGGAAATTATCCGTTGTCACGGGAGCGTCCACGGGCATCGGGTTCGAGCTAGCCAAACACTGTGTCCAGGATGGCATGGATGTCCTCCTGGTGGCGGACGAGCCGCAGATTGCCGACGCCGCCAGCCAGCTTCAGGCCTTCGGGTCTGGCAGGCTCACGCCCTTGGAGGCCGACCTGTCCACCGTCGAGGGCGTGGATCGGCTGCTGGCAGCGGTCGGCGACCGTCCCATCGAGCATCTTATTGCCAATGCCGGCCGGGGCATGGGGCATGCCTTTGTGGATCAGGATTGGGGCGATGTCCTGCATGTCCTCAATACCAATGTCACCGGCACGCTGTACCTGCTGCATCGGCTGCTGCCACGCATGGTGGCGGCAGGACACGGGCGCGTTCTCATCACCGGGTCCATCGCGGGCTACATGCCTGGCAGCTACAGCGCCGTCTACAATGGCACCAAGGCGTTTCTGGATTCCTTTGCCTTTGCGATACGCGATGAATTGAAGGATACCGGTGTCAGCGTGACCTGCCTGATGCCCGGCGCCACGGACACGCATTTCTTTGAGCGGGCGGACATGCTCGACACCAAGGTGGCAACGGAAAAGAAGATGGATCCCGCCGATGTCGCGCGGCAAGGCTATGACGCCATGCTGGCGGGCGAAGGCAACGTCATCACCGGGTGGCAGAACAAGATGCAGGTGGCGATGGCCAGCGTCCTGCCCGGCGAACATTCCGCGCGCAAATATGCCGAAGAGGCTGCGCCTGGAACGGCCAAATCCTAGGAGGTATCCATGAAAGCCCAGGTGACACTCGGTATGGCAGCCTTGCTGCTGTTGACGGCCTGCAATGATCGCGACACCGGCAACCCGCCCGGCATGGAGACCCGCGACGCCCAGCCCTCGCAGAGCCCCGGCCAGCCCGGACCCACCACCACCGATGGCGTGCCGACGGGTGTGGGCGAGCCGCAGCGGCCTCAAGCCGAAGGCGATGCGCAATACCGCTATCGCAAGCTCGCCATCCCGATGGCAGCGGGTTCATTGCGTCCGCCAGCACGGCATGGCGAAAGGCGTGCGCTTCGGGGCACCTGTGCGATGTGATGCTTGCGCTTGCCAGCGATAGAACATAACATGAACAAATGGAAGAGGGTCTCACCAAGAAGCTGAAAATCCTGGCGGATGCCGCCAAGTATGACGCCTCCTGCGCCTCGTCCGGCGCCAAGGGGCGCAAGGGCGGCAAGAATGGGCTGGGGTCTACGACGGGCGCGGGCATCTGCCATGCCTACACACCGGACGGGCGCTGCGTTTCGCTGCTCAAGATCCTGCTGACCAATTATTGCCTGTTCGATTGCGCCTATTGCATCAACCGGCGTTCGTCGAACGTGGCGCGGGCGCGTTTTTCGGTGGCGGAGGTGGTGACGCTCACGCTGGAGTTCTAC
>JAEZBK010000107.1 GCA_023427355.1 Pseudomonadota bacterium | reverse complement strand
GAGGTGGGGTCCGTGTGTTCGCGGGGTTCACTTCTTCGAAGTAACCGAAGCCACGCGCAGCAGGTTGGTGCCGCCCGACTTGCCGAAGGGGATGCCCGCGGTGATGACGATATGTTCGCCGATATCGGCAAAGCCTTCCTGCATCGCGATGGCGCAGGCCTGGTCCACCATTTCGTCCACGCTGGTGATGTCGGGCACCACCACGGCATGGGCGCCCCACACCAGCGCCATGCGCGCGGCGGTCTGCACCGACGGCGTCGCCACGATGATCGGCGCGCGCGGCCGCTCGCGCGCGGCGCGCAGGGCGGTGACGCCGGTGGTGGTCCAGCACAGGATGGCGCTGGCATCGATCGTGTCGGTCACGGCATGCACGGCCGCCATGATCGAGCCTGGCACGGTGCAGTCCGGCTCGCTGCGCTGCGCCTCGATGATCTGGCGATAGAGCGGGTCGCTCTCCACGCTGGTGGCGATGCGGTCCATCATCGCCACGGCGGCTTCGGGGTTGGCGCCGCTGGCCGATTCCGCCGACAGCATCACCGCATCGGCGCCCTCGAACACCGCCTGCGCCACGTCCGAGACTTCGGCGCGGGTAGGCACGGGCGTGCTGATCATGGATTCCAGCATCTGGGTCGCCACCACCACCGGCTTGCCGGCCTTGCGCGCGGCGCGCACGATCTGCTTCTGCAGGCCCGGCACCGCTTCCAGCGGCATTTCCACGCCCAGGTCGCCGCGCGCCACCATCAGCGCGTCGGATTCCTTCAGGATGCCCTCCAGGCTCTCGATCGCCTTGGGCTTCTCGATCTTGGCCAGGCATCCGGCGCGGCCCTGCACGATCTCCTTCAGCTCGATCACGTCCTCGGGCCGCTGCACGAAACTCAGCGCGATCCAGTCCACGCCCAGCGCCAGCGCCGCATCCAGGTCGGCGCGGTCCTTGGGCGTCATCGCCGACATGGGCAGCAGCGTGTCGGGCATGTTCACGCCCTTGCGATCCTTGATCTCGCCCGCCACTTCCACCATGGCCTCGGCGAAATCGTCGCCCCGGCGCAACAGGCGCAGCCGCACCTTGCCGTCATCGATCAGCAGCGCATGCTTCTGCTTGATCGCCTGGAAGATTTCCGGATGCGGGATCGGGATTTCCTCCGGGTTCCTGGCGGTTTCGCCCAGCACCAGCCGCACCTTCTCGCCTTCGGCCAGCATGCGCTTGCCGCCCGGAATGGTCCCCAGGCGGATCTTGGGGCCCTGCAGGTCGCACAGGATGCCGATATGGCGGCCCATCTCCTCCGACAGCTTGCGGATCGCGCCATGCATGGATTTCAGCATGTCGTGGTTGGTGTGGCTCATGTTGATGCGTAAAATGTCCACGCCCGCATCGAACAGGGTGTGCATCATCTCCGGCGTGTTGGAGGCCGGGCCCAGGGTGGCGAGGATCTTGGTCTTGCGGCGGCGTCTCATGTCACTTCTCGTTTTTTGAAGTCAGTTTGAAAGTGTCTGTGTCCAGTCGGCATTCCGGCCGGTATCCACCTCGGAAAAGCCGCGGCGGTCGAAGCCGCGCCGGGCGCAGTCGGCCCGCCCGTCCGCCTTGAAGCGGTCATTGGGCGCGACGCAGAAATTGGTCTTGCCTTCCCAGGTGCCCGCCCCGTCGGTGGCGTAGAAATAGTAATAGCGCGCCTGCAGGGCCCCGCTGATCAAGGCGGCGCATGCGGTGGGCCTGATGGTCCACCAGCCTTCGCTGCTCCATTGCTTGCCGTCGAACCGTCCCAGCGCCACGCGCACCGCCGCCTTGGTCTTGTTGCAGACATTGAACCCGGCCTGCGCAGGCGCCGTCAGGCCAAACGCCGGAAGCAGCAGGGCGGCGAGGAGAAAGGCTTTTCGCATCGGCCTGTTTTGTGTGGCCCGAACCGCGCTTTTCGTCAACAGGTAAAGGTTTGCACGACACCGGAAATCCGCTGGGCGGCCATCGCCTGTGCGCTTATAACGCTGGCGCATGACGGCTTTTGAACGGCTGCCTCCGGCCGACCCGAACTCTCCCCTGCTGTTCCTCTGTGACCATGCCTCGGCGGCCCTGCCACCGGCCCATGGCCGGCTGGGCCTCGACCCGGCGCTGTTCGCCACCCATATCGCGTCCGACCTCGGGGCCGCCGCCGTCACGCGGGCCCTGGCCGCCCGCTTCGGCGCCGGGGCCATCCTGGGCGCCTGGTCGCGCCTGCTGATCGACCTCAACCGGGGGGAAGACGACCCCACCTTGGTGATGAAGCTGTCGGACGGCAGCATCATCCCCGGCAACCGCGATGCCGGCCCGGACGAAGTGGCGGCGCGCCTGCGCGACTATTACCAGCCCTATCACGCCGCCATCACCGCCGAACTCGACCGCATCGGCCCAGGCGCGGCCATCATCTCGATCCATTCCTTCACCCCTGTCTGGAAGGGCACGCCGCGCCCCTGGGAGGTCGGCGTGTTGTGGGATACCGACCGCCGCCTGGCCGGTCCCCTGATGGCGCGGCTGTCGCAGCACGCCTTTCTCTATGGCGACAACGAGCCTTACTCGGGCGCGCTGGAGAATGACTGCCTCAACCGTCATGGCACAAAGCGCGGGCTTCCCCATGTGCTGATCGAGATCCGCCAGGACCTGATCGCCACCGATGCCATGGCGCTGGATTTCGCAGGCCGCCTCTATCACACGCTGGCGGCCGCCATCGGTGACATGGAACGGGTGCGCTGAGGCGCGCCAAAGCCTTGCGCGCGCGGGAAAAATAATCCGCATTGCGCCGCAAACTGGCTGCGGTCTATGGTCCGGCCCCTTTACGAAATTGCCGAGTTTTTCCCATGAGCAAAGCCGCCTTCGCCAAAGACCAGCTCAAGAGCTTCATCGACCGCATCGAACGGTTGAACGAAGAACGCGAGGCGCTGTCCGCCGACATCCGCGAGGTCTTCGCCGAAGCCAAGGGCACCGGCTTCGACACCAAGATCATGCGCCAGGTGATCCGCATGCGCAAACTCGACAAGGCCGACTTCCAGGAACAGGAAGCGGTGCTCGACCTGTATCTCACCGCCCTGGACATGCGCTGAGGCGAACGCGCCCGCTATTGCCCGCATGGCGTGATTGCGCCATCTTCCCGCGATGGACCGGTTCTGGGATGCGGCTGCGGATTTTCTGAAAACAGAGGGCCGCACCCAGGTCGTTGCGCCGCCCGGCATGCACGCGCTGCATCCCCTCATGGCGGCCTATGCCAATGTGGCGCGCGAAGATGCGCCGCGCGCCGATGCGCTGGTGCTGCACAAGGGTCTGTATCGCGAACTGGCGCCGGATTTCCTCTGCGCCGCCCTGGCGCGGCTGCATCCTGCCTTCGCCAACGAGGTCTTCATCATCCTGACGCCCGGCGGCGCGCTGGCGCCCGATCATCCCCATGCGGGCGATTTGCCCGCGATCCGGGACTGGGCGCAGACCGCCGCCCCGGCACAGCGTCTGCCCCAACGCACCGGCCGCATGGCGCCGGTCTATCTGGGCAAGGGCCAGGTGCTGTGCGAAACCGCGGGCGGTCATCTGATGGTGCTGGCGGCGGATGACCGCTCGATCACCCCCTGCATGCTGCGCGACGGCTACTTCGATGCGGGCATCACGCTCTTCCTCACCCGCGTGCTGCGGCCGGGCATGTCGTTCCTGGATGCGGGGGCCAATATGGGCGTCTATGCCGTCCTGGCCGCCGGGGCCATCGGCCCCAGGGGACGGCTGCTGGCGGTGGAAGCCAATCCCGACCTGGCGGAGCTGGTGCAGGCCAATTTCCTGATCAACGGCCTGCAGGGCTATTGCCGCGTGGCCGCCACGGCCCTGGCGGGCGAGGCGGGCGAGCGCGTGCTGCATTGCTTTGCCCGCCTCAAGGGTTCGTCCACGCTTCTGCCGCACATCGCCGCCCAGGCGCTGGAACAGTTGAACGAAAAGGCGATCCCCATCACCGTCCCGGCGCGCCCCCTGGCCATGGTGGCGCAGGAGGCGGACCTCGTGCCCGACTGGATCAAGATGGACATCGAGGGCGCGGAGGCCGAAGTGCTGCGCGCCAGCCGCGCGTGGCTGCTGCAACACCGGCCCAGCCTGTTGCTGGAATGGAATCGCGGCGCCATCAATGGCCAGGAAGACGCTTTCCTGCGCCTGCTGACGGACGAACTGCGCTATGACCTGCAACGCATCGGGCCCGACGGACAGACCGTGCCGGTCACGGCAGAGGAATTGATGCGGCTGCAGCATTGCGACCTGGCCGCCCGCCCGGCGCAAGGATGATGGCCTGATGCGAACGCTTTTCCTGGCAAGCCTGGTCGTGCTGCTGGCGGCCTGCGATTCCGCGCCGCCAACCGTGCAACAGGATGTGCGGGACCTCCTCCAGCGCCGCACCGACTGCAACCACTGGGCGGGCGAGGAAGGCTATGACGCCGCCCGCCGCGCGCAGATCAACGCCGCCTACGAAAAGCTGCGCTGCGCCGCGCTGGATGCGGACGAAGCCGAATTGCTGCGCCGCTATGGCAACCATCCGTCCCTGCGCAAGGCGCTGGAGGCGGCGCGCCGGCAGGCGCCGTGAAAAGAAACAGGCGGCCGTTACCAGCCGCCTGTCGCCCGCGATTGAGGTCGCTGAAACCTACGCGCTCCTGCGCATCTCGCCGCTGACGGGGTCGGCGGTATCTTCCGCCACCTTCGCCATGGGTTCGTTCTCCATGTCCGGCTCCAGGCCGAATTCCTTCAGCTTGCGGTAAAGCGTCGAACGGCCGATGCCCAGGCGGCGGGCCACTTCCGACATATGGCCTTCATAGCGGGCAATGGCGGTCTTGATGATTTCGCCTTCCATCTCCTCGAACTTGCGGATATGGTCGGCCCCATCGGTCATGGACAGGGCGTAGGGCGATGCAAGCG
>JAEZBK010000170.1 GCA_023427355.1 Pseudomonadota bacterium | reverse complement strand
GACATAGACCGACATGATGGTGTTGAACGGTCCCAGCACGATGAAGACTTCCGGCGACACGCCCGCCAGCAGCAGCGCCACGTCCACCGCCGCCGTGCCGAACAGCAGGTTCACCGGATGAAAGCGCGCGGCCGAAATCCATTCCACCTGTTCGGGGGCATGATGGACGGCATGGTATTTCCAGAAACCGCGGCGATGGAACAGGCGGTGGTTCCAGTAGAGGCAGAAATCGCTGACCACCAGGAAGAACAGCCCCTGCAGCCATAGCGGCCAGGTGCCGATCACGCCATGGCCGGTATTGTAGAAATCGGCGATCGCCTGGCCGTCGGTGATGTCGAAGATCAGGATGGTCAGCACCACCGTGACCCAGATGCGGAAATAGCGCGTCACCACCGGCACGAAGATCCAGTACCCCAGATCGGTCAGCAGGCCGTCCTTCTTCCACCAGGGCTTGCCCGCATTGCAGGGCATGAAGGCGCTGAGGACGGTGAAGACCACGCCCATTCCCGCCATCCAGGGCAGGACGTTCCACAGCGTGTGGAAGAATTGCTGCGCGGCTTCATAGGCAAGCTGCCAGTTCACTGGCTCACCCGCAGGTTGGTGATCTTCTGGGCGATGTCCTTGAAGGCTTCCTTGATCTGCGCGCCCGATGTCAGGTCGTAATATTTGTCCGCGCCGGAGGCGCAGTCTTGCAGCGCGGCCGAACTGCCGTTGGTGCCGATATGCACATAGATCGCATAGATGACGATGCCCGCGCTCTTTGCGGCAGTGCAGGTCGCCTTCATGCGCGCATCAATATAGCCGGTCTCGGTGGTGCCTTCGGACGAGCCATTGCCCCACCAGCGATTCTGGGTGTTCAGGCCGTCAGAGAACAGGATCATCACCTTGGTCGTGCCGTCCGGCAGCGTGCCGGTGCCATAGGGCGCACCCGTGGTCAGCATCTGGAAACCATGCGACACGCCGATCGTCTGGTTGGTGGCGCCACTGGAGGCCATGTTGGCGATCTGGGTCTTCAGCGTGGACCAGTCGGTGCTGAGGCCCTGCACAGTTGCCGACAGGCAGGAGGAGGGATTTTCCGCCGGGAACTGGGTGTCGTCATTGGCGGCGGTGTTGCTGGGCTGGGTGTTGCTGGAGTCATAGTCATAGGCTGAGGGTGTGCGCCAGCCGGTACCGCCATTGACCTGGGTCTGCTTGTTCTTGCGCTGACGGTCCATCACGCAGCCGCCCCAGGTGTCGCGGCTGTTGACGATCCAGGCGTGGGTGTAGGGCGCGGCGGCCGTGCGGACCACGGTGGTGTTGACCTGGGTGGTCACGATGGTGCGCACCCAGGTGCAGCGACGGTTGGTGCCGCTGCCCGTGCAGGTCTTGGTGCCATCGCTGGTGGTGCTGGAGGAACTGCTGCTGGTGTTGGTGCTGTCGCCGCTATAGCCATTGACGGTCGAGGTCGAGGTGTTGGTGCTGGACGACCCGGTGCTGGACGAGGCCTGGGTGCAGGTGGTCGGGCCGTTGTTGTTGGCGTTGGTCTGGGTGCAGTTCTGGCGCACCGTGGTCGGCGTCGAGACGTCCGTGGTGGTGATCAGGGTGCGGGTGGGCACGCTGTTGAAGCAGCCATTGTAGTAGCGCGCCTGGTGATCGGCATTGTAGTCACCATTGTCTATGCCCGGGCAGATCAGGCCGCTGGCTGGAATGGTGCTGACATTGCCGGCGTTGTTGGAACTGTTGGCCGTGCAGCGATAGCCATGCGTGTTGGTGGCCCAGGGGCAGTTGCTGCCAGGCCCGACATTGCCGCTGATGGTGCCGGCGTTGGCCGGCGGGGCTTCCCACTCGCCCCAGTCAATGAAATTGCTGTTGCGGAAGGCGGAGTAGCCCATGTTCACCGATCGGGTGAAGGGCACGACGCCGACGCGCACGTCCCCGGCGCTGGCGGCGGCGTTCTGCAACGTCTTCAGAAGGCCGTATGTGTCGTTATTGATGGCATCCTTCAGCGCCGCCATCTTGCTGCCGCTGGCGTCGCCATTGGCCATCGAACCGGAATTGTCCAGCACCAGCGAAACCCACAGCTTTGTCTGGCCCCACACCACGGTGGAGCTGGCGGTGACGGTGGGCGATGCGATGTTGAGCGCATCCACCTTGATGCCCAGCAGCGTCAGCTTCAGCGGCAGGCTGGAAGACAGCGTGACCGACTGGCCCGCAATATCGATTTCCACCGGCTTGGGCGTGCCATATTTGTCGTTCTGGCTGCTGTCGTAATTCTGGTTGAAATATTCCTGCGCCGTCTTCTGCAACGCCTCGCAGGATTTCTTGGCCGCAGCATTGCCGCTGGACGAACAGGCGCTGGGCTTGGAGGTGGCATTGCCGACCGCCAGCGCGGCAGCGTCGAGCGCCTGCGTCATGCGCTGGTGCACCATCACGCCGCGCGCGAAATCGATGCCCGCGCCGGTGGCGATCAGGATCGGCACCAGCGACAGGCCGAACATCATCGCGACATTGGCGCGCCGGTCGGACGCGAAGCGGCGCAGCAACGAACGGAACAGGAAGCCAGGGGTCAACACACAACGCCCGATTATGGGTTTCGCCCTGCCTATATGGGGCGGCAGATATGAAGATCGGGTTGCTATTGCGGCCTATGGTTAGCAGACGGTTAAAGCGCGCGGCGGCGCTGGCAGATCCTTCAGGGGCGCGCGCCATGGCCGATTTAAGAATTCCTTGAACCTCCCCAAGGCAAGCTGGGCCCCAAGGAATGCCGCCCGTGACCATGCCGCGCTTCAGCACCGTCATCCGCAGGTTGCGCCGCTCCAAAAGCGGCTCGGCGGCGATCGAATTCGCCTTCATCGCGCCGGTCTTCTTCATCTTCTTCTTCGGCATCATGGAAGGCGGCATCATGTTCTTCGGCAAGGCCGCCCTGTCCAACGCGACCCAGGACGCCGCGCGCCTGATCCGCACCGGCCAGGCCCAGACCGGCGGCATGAACCAGAGCGCCTTCAAGCAGCGCATCTGCAACGGCATCTCGGTGCTGCTGAACTGCGGCAACCTCACGGTGGATGTGCAGGCCTATCCGTCGGGCTTTGCGGCCGGCGGCCTGGGTTCGCCCACCGACAGCAACGGCAACCTCAAGCCCAACCAGAACAACTATAATGTCGGCCAGCCCTGCAATGTGGTGGTGGTGCGGGCCTTCTACAAATACACCATCATCACGCCGCTCGTCGGCCCCCTGCTCGCCAGCAATGCCGGCAAGAGCTTCAACTACCTGACGGCGGCGGCGGCTTTCCGCAACGAACCCTATACCTCGGCGGTGTCGGGATGCTGAGGCGCGCACGCCTGCGTCTTCTGCGACGCTTCCGCCGCAGCGACCGCGGCCTGGCGGCGGTGGAATTTGCGCTGATCCTGCCGGTCCTGATCGCCATGCTGTTCGGCATGGGCGAATTGTCCCTGGCCGTGGGCGCGCGCTCGTCCATCTGCCAGGTGGCCAGCACCGTCAGCGACCTGGTGGCCCAGTCCAGCGCACCGAGCCCCACCGATCTCAGCAACGTCTATTATGCCGCCAACACCATTCTCTATCCCTATTACCCGCAGCTCTCCTCGGCCAAGCCCACCATCCGCATCACCAGCGTGATCTTCGACACCGCGACCAAGAGCACCACGGTGGGCCGCGTCGCCTGGACCTGCAGCCAGCCGGGTTCGGGCAGCCTGACGCCCGCCAACCGCGCCGAAGGCAGCACGGTCAGCTTCAGCCAGCCGCTGCTGTCCGATGGCGGCAGCGTGCTGATGACGGAAGTGGCCTATTATTACGTTTCGCCCACCACCCAGGTGATCACCGGCGGCCTCGTGATGCGCGACAGTTTCTACACCAAGCCCCGCCGCGTCGCGCAGATTCCCAAGCCGGTTTGTCCCACCACTTAAGCGTGGTGGTTGTTTGAACCCATCCCTCGCCTGGCGGAGGGTCGCGCCGCGGCGGACGCTGCGGCGCTCGCGCTTACCTCGGCCTGATAAGCCCTTCCTGCGCGACCGACGCCACCAGCGTCCCGTCGCGCGCGAAGATCATGCCGCGTGCGAAACCGCGCCCGCCATGGGCGGCGGGACTGTCGAGGCTGTAGAGCATCCATTCATCGGCGCGAAACGGCCGGTGAAACCACATGGCATGGTCCAGGCTCGCCACCTGCACATCCGAGAACAGGCCCTTGCCGTGCGGCAGGAGCATCGTGTCGATCAACGCCATGTCGGACGCATAGGCCAGGAAGGACTGGTGCAGCACCGCTGCGCCGTCCAGCGACGCAGGCACCTTGAACCAGATATGATCCAGCGGGGCACGCGCCGGACGGTCGCTCAGCTCGCGGGGAAACACCGGGCGGAATTCAAAAGGCCGCGCGCGCCATGCCGCGGCCAGCCGGGCATCTATCTTGGATGGCGGCAGGTCTTCGGGCGGCGGCACATCGGGCATCACCGCCTGATGGGCAAACCCGTCTTCCGGCTTCTGGAAGGACGCCGCCAGGACGAAGATCTGCGCGCCATGCTGGATGGCCACCACCCGGCGGACCGAGAAGCTGCCGCCATCGCGGGATCGGTCCACTTCATAAAGAATGGGAATGGACGGATCGCCCGCCCGCAGGAAATAGGCATGAAGGGAGTGGCAGGTCCGGTCCGGGGGCGCGGTGCGCACCGCCGCCACCAGCGCCTGGGCCAGAACCTGGCCGCCAAAGACGCGCTGGGCGCCATCGCCGGGATTGAGACCCCGGAAGATATTCTCCTCGATCTTTTCCAGGTCGAGCAGGCGAATCAGGTCGGCGACGGCCCCGGTCATGGGTTTGTTAGAGCATAAGCCGGGTCTGGCGGCGAGCATATACAGGCAACCAACTGTATTATCACGATGTTTTCGCTGGAAATATTCCGCAAGGTCAACTTTGCGGTGGAAAAGGTAATTCGGGACGCTTATTGGGCGGCTTATGTGTCCAGTTGGTCACATTGCCTGTATAAAGGCCTGGAATGTTCGCGCGCACTATCGCAAAGCAGCATATGCGATGGAGACTTTCTGCGGCTTCGCCGTTATAAGCGCTACATTGAGCTTCGGCATGGCGGGGGCCTTTCCTGCTGTCGATTTTTTAAGAGGGTAGACAATGAAACTTCGTTTGATCGCCTTGGCGGGCGTGGCCATCTCGGCCCTTGCCGCCTCCCCTGCCATGGCTGGAGAAGGCTGGTATCTGGGTCTTGGCGGCGGTATCGCTGACCAGACGGGCGTCTCCGTGCGCTCGACCGTGAACCCCGCCATTGCCGGCAAGGTTCAGACCGACACGGGCGGCCTCGGCATCGTCGCTATCGGCTACAAGTTCGACAACATGTTCCGCCTCGAAGTGGAAACCGGCTACTCCTGGCGCGATGTCGCCGTGGCGAACGGCTTCACCGGCGGCTATTCGCAGGTCAAGACCACCCTGGTGAACGCCGTGTGGGACATCCCCCTGGCTGACCAGCTGAGCTTCTCGATCGGTGGCGGCCTGGGTATGGGCAACGCCTATCTGCGCAGCACCACCGTGACCGGCGGCACCACCTATGACTTCGTGCGCTCGTCGGAGCTGAGCTTCGCCTATCAGGGCATCGCCGGCCTGACCTGGCACGTTGCCCCGGATGTGGATCTGGGCCTTGAGTATCGCTATCGCTCGGTCCTGAACGACAATCTGGCGCCGTCGGCCTATGCCGCCTTCTCGCCGATGCGCGTTGGCAACTTCACGGAGCATGCGGGCCTTCTGACGCTGCGTTGGTTC
>JAEZBK010000165.1 GCA_023427355.1 Pseudomonadota bacterium | reverse complement strand
GGGCCGCCCGACAGGATGATGGCCTGGGGCTTCTTGGCGAGGGCGGCTTCCGCTTTCTGGAAGGGGACGATCTCGCAATAGACGCCCGCTTCGCGGACACGCCGGGCGATCAACTGGGTCACCAGGCTGCCGAAATCAATGACTAGAACGCTCATGGTGTGTTGGATGCAGCCTGTGCGGGGGTGGATAGCGCGGCGATGGCCCGCAGCGCCGAAGCATCCTGCGGATCGATCTGGAGTGCAGCCTCGTAATAGGCGCGGGCATAGTCGGCCTGGCCCTGGCGGGCATGGATATCGCCCAGCGCCACATAGGGCGCGGTGCTGGCGGGATCGGCGACGATGGCGGCCTGGGCCATGCGCAGCGCCAGCGCGGTGTCGCCCTTGCCCGCGGCGTCGTTCGCCTGGGTGATGAGCGCGGCCGAGGCGGGATTGGGAGCGGTGGCATAGGCCGGAACCAGCGCCAGCCCCAGCAGGAAAACCGGAATCGAGATGCCCTTCATGAGGCGGACCTTAACCCGGTTTTCGGGTGCGGGGCCATGCGTCAGGTGCGTTCCAGCACAGACGCGAAGAAGCCATCGGTGCCGGTTTTGGCGGGGCTGGCGCGGAAATCCACAGGGTCGCGGCGGCGGAAGGCGGGGTTGCGGGCCAGGAAGGCGGCGACGCGGTCCTCATTCTCGTCCGGCAACAGGGAACAGGTGGCATAGACCAGCCGCCCCCCGGCATCGGTGTGGCGGGCGGCTTCGTCGAGCAGAGCGTCCTGGATGGCGGTGAGTTCGGCCAGCCGGGCGGGGGTAAGCCGCCAGCGCAGTTCCGGCTGACGCCGCCAGGTGCCGGTGCCCGAACAGGGCGCATCGAGGAAGACGCGGTCGAACCTGCCATGGCCCCAGGCGGGACCGCCGCGCCGGTCGGCCAGTGCGATGCAGGTGGCGCCCGCGCGGTCAGCGCGTTCGCGCAAGGGGGCGAGGCGTTTGGGATTGTCGTCAAAGGCCAGGATATGGCCCTGGTTGTTCATGGCGGCGGCCATGGCCAGCGCCTTGCCGCCCGCCCCCGCCGCCAGGTCGAGCACGCGCAGGCCGGGGCGGGCATCGGCCATGAGGGCGGCGAGCTGGGCGGCTTCGTCCTGGAACTCGAAGGCGCCGGAGGCAAAGAGCGGGGATTTGGACAGCGCCGCGTTGGCGTCGGCCGCCAGCAGACGGATGCCCATGGGCGAAAGCGGGGTGGGCGCAGGCGCGAAGCCTTCGGCGGCGAGCGCGGCCAGGACATCGGGGCGGGTGGCTTTCAATGTGTTGACGCGCAGGTCGACCGGCGCACGGGTTTGCAGCGCGGCCATTTCGGTGGCGAGCGCGTCGCCGAACGCGCGGGTGAGACTGGCTTCGAGCCAGTGCGGATATTCGCCCGCGACATGCGGCGGGGCGGACGGCGGCGTGGCGTTGATGGCGGCGCGTTCGGCATCGCTGAGCGGCGCGGGGCCATAGCCGCCGGTGAACAGTGGCGCGGGATCGGCACCCGCCGCCAGCAGGGCCGCGATCACCAGCGCGCGGGGCGCATCATTGCCCAGGCGGTGCGCGAAGGAGGCGCGGTGGCGCATGACGTCGAACACCATTTCGCCGATGGCGCGGCGGTCCTTCGAGCCGGCATAGCGGCGGGCGCGGAAGAAATCCTTCAGGTAGCGGTCCACCGGCTGTTGCGTGCCATCCAGCCCGGCAAGTATGTCAATGGCGGCCTGGAGGCGGGCGGCGGGAGTCATGGACATGAGCGATAAAGACATCAGCGGCCGCGTCAAGCTGCACACACTCAAAACCCTGTCGGACAATCACTACATCCTGCGGCGCGCGGATTTCGACTGGCGGCGCAGCGACGGGCAGTGGCAGACCCTGTCGCGGGAAAGCTATGACCTGGGCGACGCCATCGCCGTGCTGCCCTTCGACCGGGCGCGGGACCGGGTGCTGCTGATCCGCCAGTTCCGCTGGCCGGTTTTCGAGGCGGGCGTGCGCGAATTGCTGATCGAGGCGGTGGCGGGCAAGCTGGACGGCGATGCACCGGAGGTCTGCGCGCGCCGCGAGGCAATGGAGGAAGCGGGCGTGACGCTGGGGGCGCTGACGATGGTGAGCCATTGCTTCTCCAGCCCCGGCGCGGTGAAGGAGCGGATGACGGTCTATCTCGCCGACTATGATTCCACCGCGCCGCGCGCGGCGGGCGGCGGGCATGTGGCCGAAGGCGAGGACATCGACGTGCTGGAACTGACGCTGGACGCGGCCTTCGCCATGATCGCCACGGGCGAGATCATCGACGCCAAGACCATCCTGCTGTTGCAGGCGGCGAAGCTGCTAGCGCCGTAGCATGCCGCCGAGTGTGCCGCGCACCACCGCGCGGCCGATGCTGGAGCCGGTGCGCCCGCCCAGCGATTTGCCCAGGTCGGCGGCGATCTGGCCCGCCACGCGATTGACCACGGTGCGGGTGACTTCGCGGGTGATGGTCTGGCCGGTGGAAAGCCGCTGGCCGCGGGCACGGTTGGTGCCGAAAAGATCGCCCAGCCAGCCGAACAGGCCGCCGCCCTGTTGCGGCGCGGCCTGCGTGGGCGGCGCGGTGGCGGCGGTCTGCTGCGCCCTGCCCTGCAGCACTTCATAGGCCGACTCCGCATCCAGCGCGGTGTCGTATTTGCCTTTCACCGGGCTGGCGGCGATCACCGCCAGCCGTTCGGGCAGTTCCACCGGCCCCAGCCGCGCGGCCGGCGGGGCGACCAGCACGCGTTGCACGATGCCGGGCGTGCCCGATGCGTCGAGACAGGAGACCAGCGCCTCGCCCTTGCCCAACTCCAGGATGGCGCGGTTGGTGTCGAGCGCGGGGTTGGGGCGGAAGGTGTCGGCCGCCGTCTTCACTGCCTTCTGGTCGCGCGGGGTGAAGGCGCGCAGCGCGTGCTGCACCTTGTTGCCCAACTGGGCCAGCACCTTGTCGGGAATATCGAGCGGGTTCTGGGTGACGAAGAAGACGCCCACGCCCTTGGAGCGGATCAGGCGCAC
>JAEZBK010000099.1 GCA_023427355.1 Pseudomonadota bacterium | reverse complement strand
GAACGAAGACGCCGAGTCCGATGAGGACGAGGAAGAAGAAGCCGTCGAGGAGGCGCCGCTGAACGTGGCCGCCACCGGCGAGGACGAAGACGAGGAAGAGACCGCCGAGGACGAAGAGCCCGAGAATGCCGAGGGCATGTCGGTGGTCGAAACGGACGAAGACGGCGCCGAGATCGAGGATATCGAGGTCGAGGACGACGAGGACGAGGAAGACGACGACCTGCTGGGTGAAGTCGAGGATGACGAAGACGATGTCTCCGGCATCATCGACGCCGACATCACCAAGGATGAAGGCTAAGTCTCTCTTTACATTGTGTTCGGGGATCGGCTACCAGACGCTCCCTTGATTGGTACGGGGCCATAGCTCAGCTGGGAGAGCGCCTGCATGGCATGCAGGAGGTCAGCGGTTCGATCCCGCTTGGCTCCACCAATTCCCGCCTTCACCGGCGCAGACAAGATTTCACCCACGACATGCTTGTACGCGGCCGAGATGGCCTGGGCCGATAGCGGCAGCGTATCGGCGCATCATGGCCGCCGCAGGACGCTCGCTTGGCGTGCCGGCCGCGCAGGCGGACCATTGTCCCATCCGCAGGCGGCCATGCCCTTGTAACCCCACGCCGCAGGGGCCATTTTCCTGTCATGGCCCTGCCCAAGCTCACCCCCCGCCAGACCGCCCTGATCGCCAAGGCCCTGGCGGAGCCGCGCCGCGTGGACATCCTCAAGCAGATCGGCCAGTGCACCGGCCATGCCGCCTGCAGCGAACTGAACGAAAAGCAGAAGGTCACGCCCGCCACCCTCTCCCACCATATCAAGGAGCTGGAGAATGCCGGGCTGGTGGTCATCGCGCGGGAGGGCAAGTTCCTGAAATTGTCCCTGAACCGCCCCGTGCTGGACGCCTATCTGGCGCAGCTCGCCAAAATCTGACCCTCCCGCGAAAATTTTCCGCCTGGGGGGATTGAACCTCAATAGTTCGACAATCATCTAATCATCGAACCAATGAGGAGCAGTTCCATGAGCAAGGGCAGACTAGAGGGCAAGGTGGCGGTGGTCACGGGGGCCTCCAAGGGCATCGGGGCGGGCATCGCCCGCGCGCTGGCGGCGCACGGCGCAAGCGTGGTGGTCAACTATGCGGGCAGCCAGGCGGGCGCAGACACGGTGGTGGGCCAGATCACCCAGGCCGGCGGCAAGGCCGTGGCGGTGCAGGCCGATGTGTCGAAGGCCGCCGATGTGAAGCGGCTGTTCGCGGAAGGGCAGAAGGCGTTCGGGCGGCTGGACGTGCTGGTGAACAATGCGGGCGTCTACAATTTCGCCTCTGCGCAGGACAACAGCGAGGAGGAGTATCGCCGCCAGTTCGATATCAATGTCCTGGGGCCGTTGTTGACGGTGCGCGAGGCGCTGCCCCATTTCGGTGAAGGCGGCGGAAGCATCATCAACATTTCCTCAGTGGTAAGCCGCCTGGGTTTTCCCGGCGCCTCGATCTATTCCGGCACCAAGGGCGCCCTGGATTCCATCAGCCTCGCCTTCGCCCAGGAACTGGCCGGCCGCAACATCCGCGTCAATGTCGTGGCGCCGGGCATGGTCGAAAGCGAAGGCACCCATGCGGCCGGCGTGATCGAAAACATGGCGCCAGGCGTCATCGCCAAAACCCCGTTGGGCCGCATCGGCCAGCCCGATGACATTGCGGGCATCGTGACCTTCCTGGCGTCGGACGATTCCCGCTGGGTGACCGGCGAACGCATCCAGGCCGCGGGCGGCTACCAGTGACGTTGAGCATGCCCCGTCCTTGGCTTAAAGACGGGGCATGCGGTTTTCCGGCAGGCATATGGTGGTGACGGGCGCGGCTTCGGGCCTGGGGCTGGCGATCGCCAAAGCCGCACAGGCCGAAGGCGCGCGGATCACGGCGCTGGATGTCGGCCCTGCCCCTTTTGCCGGTGCGCAACCCTGTGACGTGGCCGACGAAGGCCAGGTTCGCGCGGCGCTGGAGGGGCTGGACCGCATAGACGCGGTGGTGAATTGCGCCGGGATCCCCTTGCGCACATCGGTCACCGACACCGACATGGCCGATTACGACCGTCTGATGGCGGTGAACCTGCGCGGTAGTTTCATCGTGGCCAAGCATGCCATTGCCAAGATGCGCGCCCATGGCGGGGCGATCCTGCATCTGTCGTCCGTCGTGGGCACCACCGGCACGCGCGGACGCGCCGCCTACAGCGCCAGCAAGGGCGCGATCATCGCGCTGACCCGCAACATGGCGCTGGATTATGCGGGCGACAATATCCGCGTGAACTGCCTGTGCCCCGGCTTCGTCGAAACGCCGCTGCTGGCGGCCCTGCCGCCGGAGCGCAAGGCACGTCTGGCCGCCGCCCATCCGCTCGGGCGGCTGGGCACCGTCGAGGATGTCGTGCCGATGGCGCTGTTGCTGCTGTCGGATGACGGCAAATGGATCACGGGCCAGGCCATCGGAGTGGATGGCGGCTTCAATGCCGGGCATGCGGAAGACATCTGATGGCCGCCATTCTTGATGCCCGCGCCCTGCCCGATGGGCACACCATTACGCCCGACCTTTGCATCATCGGCGGCGGCCCTGCCGGGATCGCACTGGCGCTGGCGCTGAAGGACAGCCCTGTCACCATCCTGATGCTGGAAGCGGGCGGCAACGAATTCGATCCTGCCGTGCAGGATGCCTATAAAGGCCTGCAGGAGGGTGAGACGCCGTATCTGGAGCTGGCCGAAAGCCGGCTGCGTTACCTGGGCGGCAGCAGCAATCACTGGGGCGGCTGGAGCCGCCCGTTCGATGCGGTGGATTTCGAGACGCGCGCCATTCCCCATTCCGGCTGGCCCTTCGGGATCGAGGCGCTGCGCCCTTATTTCCCCCGCGCGCAGGCGCTGTGCGAGGCAGGGCCATGGGCCTATGACCAGGTGGCGCGGCGGCTGGGCAGCGGCACCCATGAGATCCCGCTGGGCACGGGCGGGCTTTACACAAGCTGGTTCCAGTTTTCCAAGACCAGGGACGGCGACCTGCCGACACCGTTCGGCAAGCGCTATGAGACCGAGCTGAAGGCGGCGGCGCGCGTCACCACCTGGTTGAACGCGCCGGTCACGGCGTTGCGCCTGTCGCCCGATGCGCGGCGCATCACGCATCTGGACGTGCGGGCGGGCGACAAGCGCCTGACGGTGCGCCCGCGTTTCACCGTGCTGGCGGCCGGTGCGCTCGAGAATGCCCGGCTGCTGCTGGCCAGCAATGACGTGATGAAGCCAGGCATCGGCAACCAGAACGACCTGGTGGGGCGCTTCTTCGCCGACCATCCCATTCCCCGCGATGTCGGGACGCTGGTGCTGTTCGATGGGCAGATGCCACGCGGATATTTTTCCGGCCAGGGTGTCAACAACACCATCCCCCTGCCCGACGGCACGCCAGTACGCGCCACATTCTCGCCCACCAATGACTATGTGCGCACGCACGGCACCATCGGCTCGCTGACCACGGTCGAATATCCGGTGCCGATGACCGAAGCGATGGCGCAGGCGGTGACGGCGATGAGTCAGACACTGGGCGTGGATGCCAGCAAGGCGCGGGCCTATTCGCTGGGCACGGGACTGGAGCCGAGCCCCGATCCCGAACGCCGGCTGACGCTGACGGGCGAACGCGATGCGCTGGGCATGCCGCGGCTGAAGCTGCATGTGACAGTGCCGGAGCGCGATTTCGACCTGTATCGCCTGACGCTGCGCGAACTGGGGCGGCAACTGCTGCTGTCGAAGGCGGGAATGCTGCGGCTCAATCATCGCAGCCGTGCGGAGTGGCTGGCCAGCATGTATCAGCCCAAGGTGCTGCCCTGGTGGGGCAGCCATCACATGGGCACCACCAGGATGCATGACGATGCCCGGCAGGGCGTGGTGGATGCCAATTCCAGGGTCCATGGCATCGCCAATCTCTATGTGGCGGGCAGCGGCGTCTTCCCGACCTATGGCTCTTCCAACCCCACCCTGAACCTGGTGGCGCTGACGCTGCGGCTGGGCGATCACCTGAAAACGGTGCTGGCATGAGGCGGCGTACGCTTCTTCTGGGGGGCAGCGCCCTTCTGCTGGCGGCGTCAGGCGGCGCGGCCTGGCAGGCAGGGCTGTTCGGCAAGCGCTATCCGCCCACGCCCTATGACGACGTGCTGGGCCGGTTGCGCGGCCGCGATGCGATGGCCGCGTTTGGCGCGCAGGCGATGGGGGCGGATTTCGCGCCCGATGCGGCAGCGGCGCGGCTGCGCACCTTGCTGGGTCGCGACGGGCTTGAGGCCACCGCGCTGCGCGATGCCGGCGAAGGCCGGGTGGTGGAAGCCGCCAGGTGGCTGGTGCCCGAAAGCATGGCCCTGATGGCGATGCTGGCGGCATCTACCCGATAAGCGCGTGCTGCGTCAGAGGGGGATAGCCTTGATAAGACCGCGCAGCGAATTGCCGAAATAGACCTGCGCGCCTGCCAGATCAGCCGGCGTCAGCACCGCCTCGCGTGCCTTGCCGTCGGCCAGCAGTTCGGCGCGCAACCGGCCATCCAGTGCGCCCGATGACAGTGGCGGCGTCAGCAGCACGCCATCGCGCTTCACAAAGACATTGCTGCGCGCGCCTTCGGCGATTTCGCCGCGCTCGTTGCGGAAGATCATCTCGTCGGCCAGGCCGGCTTCCTTTTCATACAGGTCGCGCCAGCTGGTCTTGTGCCGTTGCAGCGGATCGGTGGACAGCACCCGGCCCTGGGCGAGGGC
>JAEZBK010000074.1 GCA_023427355.1 Pseudomonadota bacterium | reverse complement strand
GATCAAGATCGCCGCCGCCCGCCAGCTCAAGTCGCTGCCCGCGATCGATCCGCCGCAGGGCGTGTATGACGAATTCGCCGCCCGCTTCCCCTGGTCGGAAACCGAAGACCAGGAAAAGGCCATTGGCGAAGTCATCTCCGATCTGGCGGCAGGCCGCCCCATGGACCGGCTGGTCTGCGGCGATGTCGGCTTCGGCAAGACCGAAGTTGCGATGCGCGCCGCCTTCGTCGCCGCGATGGCGGGCGAGCAGGTGGCGGTGGTCGTGCCCACGACACTCCTGGCGCGGCAGCATTATCGCGGCTTTGCCGAACGCTTTGCCGGCTTCCCGCTCAAGGTGCGCCAGCTTTCGCGCTTCGTGGACGCGAAAGAAGCGAAGCAGACCAAGGCGGATCTCGCCGAAGGCACGGTGGACATCGTGGTGGGCACCCACGCCCTCCTGGCCGAAAGCATCAAATTCAAGCGCCTGGGCCTGGTCATCGTGGACGAGGAGCAGCATTTCGGCGTGGTCCACAAGGAACGGCTGAAGAACCTCAAGGCCGATGTCCATGTGCTGACCCTGACCGCCACGCCCATTCCGCGCACGCTGCAACTGGCGCTGTCGGGCGTGCGCGACCTGTCGTTGATCACCACCCCGCCGATTGACCGCCTGGCGGTGCGCACCTTCGTCACGCCCTTCGATACGCTGGTGATCCGCGAGGCGCTGTTGCGCGAACATTATCGCGGCGGCCAGAGCTTCTTCGTCGCCCCGCGCATTTCCGACCTCAATGACGCCATGGCCTTCCTCAAGGCCACCGTGCCGGAGGTGAAGCCCGCGCTCGCCCATGGCCAGATGGCGCCCACGGTGCTGGAAGAAGTGATGACTGCCTTCTATGAGCGCAAGGTGGATGTGCTGGTCTCGACCAACATCGTCGAATCCGGCCTCGACATCCCCACCGCCAACACCATGGTGGTGCAGCGCGCCGACATGTTCGGCCTCTCGCAGCTTTACCAGTTGCGCGGCCGCATCGGCCGGTCCAAGGCGCGGGCCTATGCCTATCTGACCACGCCGGCCGAAAAGAAGCTGACCGACACCGCCACGCGGCGGCTGGAGGTGCTGCAATCGCTCGACCAGTTGGGCGCGGGCTTCACCGTGGCCTCGCACGACATGGATATTCGCGGCGCGGGCAACCTGCTGGGCGAGGAACAGTCGGGCCATGTCCGCGAAGTGGGTATCGAGCTTTACCAGGAAATGCTGGAAGAAGCCGTCAGCGGCCTGAAGGATGGCGATGGAGAGACAAGCCTGGCCGACCAGTGGTCGCCCACCATCAATGTGGGCGCCTCCGTGCTGATCCCGGAGCCTTACGTCGCCGATCTCAATGTCCGCATGTCGCTCTATCGTCGCCTGTCGGCGATCGAGACACGCGAGGAAATTGACCGCTTCGCCGCCGAACTGATCGACCGCTTCGGCCCCTTGCCGGAGGAAGTGAAGCACCTGTTCGAGATCGTCTTCATCAAGCAGCTCGCCAAGGCGGCCGGCGTGGAGAAGATCGATGCCGGTCCCAAGGGTGGCACGATCAGCTTCCGCGGCAATGCCTTTGCCCAGCCGCTCAAGCTGGTGCAGTTCATCGCCCAGCATAGCGGCACGATGAAGGTGCGGCCCGACCAGAAGGTGGTCGTCACGCGCGACTGGCCCACCGCAGACGACCGCCTGGCCGGGGCGAAGGCGCTGCTGACGCAACTGGCCAAGCTGGCGGCGTGAACCGCCTTCACCAAGACCTTGGTGGACAAGCGCCATGGACGGCACAGCCCGGCGGTGTGCGCCTGGCGGTGCGGCTATCTCCACGCGGCTCGCGCAACGCGGTTGAGGGTGTGGAAAAGGGTGCCGATGGCAGGGCCTTTCTCAAGATACGGCTTACCGCACCGCCGGTGGACGGCGCTGCCAATGCAGCGCTGATAGGCTTCCTGGCCGAGGCTTTGGCGGTGAAGAAAGCCGCGATCACGATACGCTCCGGCGAAACCGCGCGCCTGAAAGTCCTCGAAATCGCGGGCGATCCCGAAGTCCTTTCGCAAGGGTGTCGCGCCTTAACCACTTAACTTAACTTACGATCCACCTTGTCATGGACCGCCGTGATATGCGGCTGCTACCGCTTGTCCCCTCAACCAAAAGCTCACAAAGGGGCACATCATGATCAAGAAGTTCATCCAGGACGAATCCGGCGCCACCGCCATCGAATATGGCCTGATCGCCGCGCTGATCGCGCTGGTCATCATCGGCGCTACCGAAACCATCGGCACCTCGCTGCTGACCACCTTCGAAGACATCGCGACCAAGCTGGGTGCCGCCTAAGGCTTACCAGCGCAGGACCAGCTTGCGGTCCTGGACGGTGTAGGATTTCAGCTGGCGCAGGAAGGTCATCCCCAGAAGGGATGTTCCCATTTCCGCCTGCTGCACCGAAGCCCGGACATTGCTCAGCGTGATTGCCCCCACCTGAAGCGTGTCCAGCGTGACGGTTGCGCCATATCCCACCCCGTTCGCCGTGGCATAGGGCCTGTCATATTTCAGTGTCTCCGGGTTGATACCGGCACGGCGCGCATCGCTTGGACTCAAGACGATGTCGCTGGCGCCGGTATCAACCAGGAAACTGATCCGGGTGCCATTCACGCTTCCGAACACCCGATAGCTTCCGCCTTCGCTTTCCGAAATGGTCAGTTCGCGCTCGCCCGTCGCCACGGCCTCGCCGGGCAGGACCTGGCTGCGCAGATGCAGGGCCGCGTCGCGGATCGGCTCCTGCCAGGCATATCCCAGCAGCAGAACCCCGCCCACCATCAGCCACAGCGCGGTATAGTTCAGCGCCTGCCGCCAGTTGATCCGGGCGCGCCCCGCGAACAGAAGCCCGCTCGACAGCAACGCCAAGATGGCGATGGTGCGCACCACATCCACATTGTCTGCGCTGTTGCGCACGCCGGGAAATATCCGGTCCAGCGCGAAAACCATCGCCACCAGCCCCAGAAGGCCGCCCACCCACAACAGCCAGCCCGTCGCGGCCACCCGCGGCGCAATACCGCCGGGCGGTGGCATCTCCTTGCGCGGCGGCAGGTTCTCCCAGGGGCCGGTCATTCCAGTTCCATGATCGTCGCGCTGCCCGCCTGGATGCGCTCCAGCAGCATCGCGCATTCGGGCACCACGCGCTCCATCCAGTAGCGGGCGCACATCCGCTTGCCGGTGTGCAGCGCATCGTCCTTGTCCAGGCTCGCCTTCGCCATGCGGCCCCACATATAGGCCAGCATGGTAATGCCCATTAGGCGCAGATACTCCGTCGCGCCCGCGCCTGCATCATTCGGGTTCTTCGGGCCGTTCGCCGCCAGCCACAGGGTCGCGGCCTGCAAGGTCTCCACGCTGCGCTTCACGCCGGCCACATAAGGCTTCATGGCCTCGTCCTTTTCGTGCTCGGCGATCCATGCTGTCAGCACCCCGAACAGCGCCATCGGCGCGGCGCCGCCTTTGCGGCCCAGCTTGCGGCCCACCAGGTCCATGGCCTGTACGCCATTGGCGCCCTCATAGACCATGTTGATGCGCGCATCGCGCACGAACTGTTCCACGCCGTTGTCGCGGATATAGCCATGGCCGCCATAGCATTGCATGCCCAGGTTGGCAGCCTCGAAGCCCATGTCGGTGCAATAGGCCTTCAGCACCGGCGTCATCAGGTCGGCCAAGAGGGCGGCGCTGGCCGCGTCCGGCCGCGACGATTGGGCGATGGATTGCTGCAAGCCGGTCCAGGCAACAAGGGCGCGCGCGCCTTCGACAAAGCTGCGCGCCTGCAGCAGCATCTTCTTCACATCGGGATGGACGATTTCCCGGTCCGCGGGCTTGTCCGGCTCCGCCGCGCCGGTCAGGGCACGGCCCACCCGGCGTTCGCGCGCATAGGCCAGGCCATTCTGGTAGGCGACATCGCCCAGCGCGATGCCCTGAACGCCGACAGCGATGCGCGCCGCGTTCATGATGCCGAACATGCCCGCCATGCCCGCGCTGGTCGAGCGCTTTTCGCCTGGCTTCACCGGCTCGGGCTTGGGGCCCAGCCGCCACGCCACCGCATCGTCGAAATTCAGCACGCAGGTGGCCTGCGCCTTGATCCCCATCTTGTGCTCGATGCCGCCGGTATTGACTGCATTGCGCGCGCCCAGGCTGCCATCCTCGTTCACCAGCACCTTGGGCACCATGAAGAAGTTCACCGTGGACAGGTCATCATGAAGGGCCCCGTTCTCGTCCGGTATCTTGGCGATCACCATGTGGATGATGTTGTCGGTCAGGTCCTGGTCGCCGCCCGAAATGAAAATCTTGGTGCCGCTCATGCGATAGGTGCCGTCCGCCTGTTCCACCGCCTTGGTCTTCATCAACCGCAGGTCGGTGCCCGCGCCCGCCTCTGTCAGGCACATGGTGCCCGCCCATTCGCCCGATACCAGCTTGGGGACGATGTGTTCCTTCATCCAGTCCGGCGCGGTGGCGATCAGCGCGTCATAGGCGCCATTGGTCAGCATCGGATACATGGTCAGCGACTGGTTCGCGGCCAGCGACATTTCCAGCACCGCCAGGCCGATCACATGCGGCAGGCCCGCGCCGCCATATTCCACTGGCGCGGTCAGGCCGCCCCAGCCGGCCTCGCTATAGGCCTTGTAGGCCTCCTTGAATCCTCTGGGCGTGCGCACCGTACCATTCTCGAAGTGGCACCCTTCCTCGTCGCCCGGCTGGTTGATCGGCTGCAGAACCTCCTCGCAGAATTTTCCCGCGCCGTTCAGAATATCATCCACCAGTTCGGGCGACAGTTCGGCAAAGCCCGGCAGGTCGCGCGCCTCTTCGATGTTGAACACCTCATTCAGCAGGAAGCGGTAATCTTCAATCGGCGCGCGATAGATCGGCATGGTTCTTCCCTGATTTTATCCTTGTGGGAACTCTAGGCCGCGCCCCGCGCAAAGGAAACAGCCGGACGCAAGGGCGCCCGGCTGCTGCAAAGTCCGCTTTTGCCGCTTTTACGGGGTGGCGGGCTTGGCGTCCTTGTCCTTCTCCGCGTCGGGCTTGGCGGTGTCGGTGGGTGCCGGCGCCGGAGCGGGCGCGGGCTGGCTGGTGC
>JAEZBK010000291.1 GCA_023427355.1 Pseudomonadota bacterium | reverse complement strand
CTTCGTCTGCCCGACCGAGATCGCCGGCTTCGGCAAGCTCAATGGCGACTTCAAGGACCGCGACACCGTCATCTATGGCGTCTCGACCGACTCGGAGTTCGTGCACCTGGCCTGGCGCCAGAACCATGCCGACCTCAAGACCCTGCCGTTCGCCATGCTGGCCGACACCAACCGCCGCCTGACCACGGCCCTGGGCGTGCTCGACGAAGACGCGGGCGTCGCCAAGCGCGCCACCTTCCTGGTGGATCCGGACGGCATCATCCGCTTCGCCTATGTCACCGACATGAGCGTGGGCCGCAATCCCGCCGAAGTGCTGCGCGTGCTCGATGCGCTGCAGACCGACGAACTGTGCCCCTGCAACTGGAACAAGGGCGACGACGTCCTCAAGCCGGCGGCGTAAGCACCACCTTTTCCCCCGCCGTTTCTTCCCCCCAAGGACGACGGCATTCCTGGTCCCCGCCTGCGTTTCGCGCGGGCGGGGACTTTTTTATTCCCAAGGAGCCCTCCATGAGCATCGAAGACCTGAAGACCCGCCTGCCGGACTTCGCCAAGGACCTGAAGCTCAACCTCTCGTCGCTGGCGAACGAACCGGCGCTGAACGAGCAGCAGCGCGCGGGCACCTTCGTCGCCTGCGCCCTGGCCGCCCGCAACGAAGCCACCAGCAAGGCGCTCCTGGCCGAATTCGCGCCCAAGCTGTCGCCTGAGGCGCTCGACGCCGCCAAGGCCGCCGCCGCCATCATGGCGATGAACAACATCTATTACCGCTTCACCCACCTGGCCTCGGCGCCCGACTACAAGACCCTGCCCGCCCGCCTGCGCATGAACGTCATCGGCAAGCCCGGCGTGGACAAGGCGGATTTCGAGCTGTGGTGCCTGGCGGTGTCGGCCATCAATGGCTGCGGCGTCTGCATCGACAGCCATGAGAAGATCCTGCGCGAGGCGGGCTTCACCGCCGAACAGGTCCAGGCCGCCGTCCGCATCGCCGCCGTGGTCCATGCCGTGGCCGCGACCCTGGAAGGCGAGGCCCATACCGCCGACCTGGCCGCCGTCACCTTCGCCGCCTGACCAATACCTTGGATGCCGATGCTTCATGGGCATCGGCATCCAATTCCTTGATTTCCTTGGTGGGATGCCGCGTCGCGCGCACCCTGTCGCCCGGCGTTTCGGCCCCGCACCGGCCCGTTTCCGAAAAGCCCAACCTCGCTGCCTCACCGGCCGCACAGCGCCGCCATTTACACACCTTGTAATCCAAGGTATCAATATGCCTGTTCATCCAAGGTATTATCCAAATGGCTGGCGGCAATAGCAATTTTCTCTCCGGGGTACCGGAACTGATGATCCTGCGGCTGGTGCAGGACCGCGAGATGTACGGCTACGAGATCGTCCAGGCGATCCAGGCCCAGTCCCGCGGGGCCCTCAGCTTCGGCGAGGGGGTGATCTATCCGGTGCTGCATGGGCTGGAGAAGGATGGCGCCCTCAAGTCCCGCCGCCAGACCGTGGAGGGCCGCTCCCGGGTCTATTACAGCCTGACCTCGCGCGGGGTCCGCCGCCTCTTCGACCTCACCGATAGCTGGACCGCCACCGCCCAGGGCATCCAGGCCGTGCTGAAGGGAGGCCCCCATGTCCGCCCCGCCTGACGCCTTCACCGCCCTGGAAGACCGGCTGCTGAAGGGCGGCATCGCCCCCCGGCATGTGCGCCGCTACCTGCGCGAACTCGCCGACCATCTGGCCGACCTGACCGATGCCCAGATCGCGGCGGGCCACGACGGCGATACCGCCGCAGCCCGCGCCCGCGCCGCACTGGGACCGGACGATGAACTGGCCCACGCCATGCTCGGACAAAAACGCTTCCGCTCCGTCAGCGCGCGTTTTCCGCTGCTGGTCTTCAGCCTCGCGCCCCCGCTGGTCATGGCCATCGGTACCGCCGTGCCGGTTCTGCTGATCGCGCTGCTGGGCAAGCTGGCCATCGCGCTGTCGCTCATCGAACGCGGCAATGTCGAGCCGCACGGGCTTCAGCTTGCCGTGCGCGCCCTGCTGGAAACCGGCAATCTTCTGGCCATGCCGCTGGCAGTGCTGATGATGGTGGTGATTGTCTGGCGGCAACGGCTCTCGCCAGCCTGGCTCCTGCTGTCGCTCGCCATGCTGTGGCCACTGATCCTTTGCGCCACCATCGAATTCCCCGCCACCGAACAGATCGCACGCAAGAGCGGCGCCGCCCTCGCGCTGGGCGCGGGCATCAGCACCAACGGCATCCTGGCGCAGGATAAAACCAGCGGATTGTTCGTGCTGGCCTATTACACGCTGGCCCTGCTGCCGATTGGCTGGCTGCTGCTGCGCCGCCGGGCCTTGGCAAAAGTTCCGTTCCCGTCGTAGAACGCTCCCACGCGGGAGCAAGACAAGTCGGCTTTGGGGGGATTTGCGGATGCGCAAATGGCTCTTGCTTGTGTGTGCGTGCGTTCCGTTCACCGCCATGGCGCAGCCCGCGCCCGACGCGCTGCCGCCCGTCATACCCGTATGGGGCGAAATCGAAACCATCCAGGCCAACGCCATGCCCGGCCCCGCGCTGTGGCGCGTCAGCAAGGGCGATGCGGAAGTGTGGGTTCTCGGGCTGGCTGGCGGCCTGCCCAAGGGCATCACCTGGAACAGCGCCAGCCTGTCCGATGTGATGAAGGGCAGCCGCGCGATCCTGTTGCCGCCACGCCCCGAAATGAGCGCAGGCGTCATCCTCTCCGCAGGCTGGCTGCTGATAAGCGAATGTTGCAGCTTCTTTCGCCTGGACAAGGGCAAGCTTGACGACCTCCTGCCAGAGGCGACGAAGATAAAACTGTCGGCGCTGCGCCAAAGCGTTGGCGGCGACGCAAAACTCTATCAGGGCGACGAACCCCTCGGCGCGGCACAGCGGCTGGCCGGTGACACCGCGCGCAAGCATGACCTGAATGGCGAAAGCCCCATGAGCACGGTTCTCAAGCTGGCCAGCAGTCATGACGTGGACGAACAGCCAGCCTCGCGTTTCAATCCGCTGCCCATCGTGCGCGAAGCGCTGAAACTGACGCCGCAGCAGCAACTGCCCTGTCTCGATGCCGCGCTTGAGGATACCGAACGCCGGATCATGCATGCCCGTCCCATGGCCGAGGCCTGGGCCGTGGGCGATATCGAAGGCATGAAGGCGCACTTCACCGAATCCCGCACCATGGATTGCATGGCCGCAGCCGTGAAAACACTGGGCGCGCTGCAACAGGCCCAGGTGACCGACATGGTCGGCGCCATCGCGCGTGCGCTGGAAAAACCCGGCAAGACCTTCGCCGTGGTGCAGATCGGGCCGCTGTTGCGCAAAGGCGGCGTTCTGGAGCAATTGCAGGCGCGCGGGCTGACCATCGAAGCGCCGCAATAGCGCCGCTTCGCCATGCGCGCCCCTGTTGCACCCAGAAGCTGGAAAGACCGGCTGCCCAGCCTTGCGCTGGCGCTGGCCGTCCAGGCCGCATTCCTGGCGCTGCTGGTGCATGCGCTGGTCGTGCCCCATCCGCCGCCGCCCGAACCGCAGGAAGTCATCTTCCTGCTGCCGCGCCTGCGCGAACCGGTGGTGATCGATGCACGCACACCCAGACCTGCACCATCGCTGCGCGGCAACCAGCCCGCATCGCCACAGCGCAGCGGTCCGGCGCCCGCTGCACCCGCGCCCATCGCCGCGCCGCCCGCCAGCGAAGCGCCAGCCTCGTCTCCCGCACCCGCCGCGCCGGGCCGTGACCTGATCCTGCTCAACCCACCCAGCGGCGTGCAGGACGAAAAGCGCTGGGCCGAGGAAAAAGCCCGCGCCGGCAAGCCGCCCACGCTGGGCGTGGATGTGGGCGTGGGGGTCGGCATCGTGATCGAAAACCCGCTCTGCAAGCTGGCCTGGGTTCTGATGGGCGGCGGTTTTTCCTGCGCGCCCAACAACTATGTCCGCAAGACCACCGACAAGGAGTTCCAGGCCGCGCTGGATGCGGTGAACGCCCGCAAGCGCGCGATCACGCCCAAACCCAAGGCGCAGCCGCAAACGCCACAGACGCCGCCCGCGCCGGAGGCGCCCGATGCGCCGCCCTGACGTTCGGCGGCGCTGGCGCGATCGTCTGCCCGGTGCGCTTCTGGCACTGGCGATCAACGCCGCGCTGCTGGCGTTGCTGGTGTTTTCGCTTGCGCCCCACCCTCCGCCGCCACAGGACGCATCGCAGCCGCGCGAAACCGTCCTGCTGCTGCCCCGGCTGAAACCACCCGGCGATCCGGTCGTCATCGACGCGCGGCCGCGAACAGCCGCGCCCGAACAGCCGGTGACACCGCCCGCGCCGCCTGCGGACTGGTCGCCGCCGCTCTATGCGACGCCGCAATTCGACCTGCCCCATGCGCCGCCCATTCCCGGCAGTGCGCGCGCGCTGTTGACGGCGATTGACCGCGGGCTGCGCTGCCTGCCCGACGAAAAGGGCCGCGTCTCGGCGCTGTGCCCCGAAAACTCCGCGGCCCCACCACCCCACAATCGCGACATGGGCCCCGCCGCGCCGGGGCGCAACGAAAGCCTCTTCGCCGCCGAGAAAAACTGCGCCGACGCACCCATGGTGCTGCCGGGCGGCCATCCCTTCGGCATCCTGGTGAACGCCCTGACCAACCCCTCCGCCTTCGCCGAAAAGCGCGGCTATTGTCCGCCGCCCCTGAAGCCGCCGCGCGTGGATGGCGTGGAACGGCGCGAGCAGATCCTGCGCCAGATCGCGCAATGCCCGCCCGGTGGGATCACCGCCATCGAACGCCGCGCCTGCCGCGCCAACGCCGCCGGGGTGGGCCGGGACTAGCAACCCCGCACCCCGCGCGCTAGCCTTTGCCGATGCGAAGAGGAACGGCCATGAAGAAGCTCGCGGCGCTTGCCGTTCTCACCCTGCTGGCGGCGCAGCCCGCGCTGGCCCAGACCAGCCCCTTCGCCCAGGCGCGCATCGGCTGGAACAAGCCGCAAAAACCGTTCCGGGTGATCGACAACATCTATTATGTCGGCACGGCGGGCGTCAGCGCCTGGCTGATCTTCACCCTGCAGGGCTTCATCCTGATCGATGGCGGCCTGCCGGAATCGGCAAAGCAGATCGAGGCCAACATCAAGACGCTGGGCTTCGACATCAAGGATGTG
>JAEZBK010000209.1 GCA_023427355.1 Pseudomonadota bacterium | reverse complement strand
GATTTGCCGTGCTTGATCCCTTCAAGGCGCGCGCGGGTTTTCGCGCGCTTCTGGCCATCCTGCTGTTGCTGGCGGTTCCGGCATTCGCGGCGGAATGGCCCAGGAGCGACCTGCCCTCGGATCCCTCCATCACCTTCGGGCGGCTCGACAATGGCATGCGCTATGCCATCCGCCGCAACGCCACGCCCACGGGCGAGGTTTCGGTACGCTTTCACGTCATGGCGGGCGCCATTCAGGAAGCACCGGAGCAGCGCGGCCTGGCGCACTTCCTGGAACACATGGCCTTTCGCGGCTCGGTCAACGTCAAGGATGGCGAATATTCCCGCATGCTGGAGCGGATCGGCCTGCGCTTCGGCTCGGATACCAATGCCTCCACCGGCCAGGAAGAAACCATCTACCAGTTCGACCTGCCGCGCTCCGATGCCGCCTCGCTCGACACCGCCTTCCTGCTGTCGCGGGAAATCGCCAGCAACCTGGTCATTGATGCCGATGCCGCAAAAAGCGAGGCGGGCGTGGTCGGCTCCGAACTGATGATGCGCGAGTTGCCGTCCTTCCGCTCGGCGGTGGCGCGGCTGGAGTTCCTGTTGCAGGACAAGCGCGCCGCCCAGTTGCCCCATGGCGACGCGGCCGTGATCGCCAAGGGCGACGTGGCGCAGATGCGCGCCTTCTATCACGCCTATTACCGGCCCGAGCGCGCGACCATGATCGTGGTGGGCGATATTGATCCCGCCGCGATCGAGGCCCGCATCCGCAAGACCTTTGCCGACTGGAAGGGCGTCGGCCCGGCGGTCCCCGATCCGGTCTTCAACATTCCGCTGGATCGCGGGCTGGAGGTGAAGACCTTCGACATGAAGGGCCTGTCCAACACCATCTCCCTGACCTGGATGGCGCCGCCCGAAAAGCGGCCCTCCGACAGCGCGCAGGAGCGTTCTGGTCTGGTCGAACTGCTGGCGCTGCGGGTCTTGAACCGGCGCTACCAGGAAGAAGCGGTGACGCCCGAACGCCCCTTCACCCGCGCCAGTGTCTCGCGCGGGCAGAGCTATCATGCCGTGCGCATGGCCAGCCTGTCGGTGGGCTTTCTGCCGGGGCAGTGGCGCACCGCGCTGGCGACCGCCGAGAAGATGCGGCTTTCCATCCTGGAAACCGGCGCCACACAGGCCGAAATGGATCGCGCCGTGACCGAGTTTCGCGCCAGCCTGGAACAGCGTGCGCAAAGCGCCGCCACGCGGCCCTCGCGGTCCATCGTCAACGCGATCATCGATGTGATGGGCGAGCGGGAGGTCTTCACCAGCGACGCGCGCGACCTGGAAGCTTTCGACACCTATGTGAAGACTCTGACCCTGGACGAGATCAACGCATCCCTGCGCGATGTCTTCACGGGCGGCGGGCCGCTGATCTTCGCGGCGGGGGAAGAGCCCTTTGAAGGAGGCGCCGACGCTGTGCGCGCCGTCTATCTGGACGCGCAGAAGGCCGAACGCGGCGCCATCGCGCAAGGCACCGTCAAGCCCTGGCCTTATACGGCCTTCGGAACGCCCGGCAAGGTGGTGGCCACGGAGCATCTTGCCGATGTCGGCGTCACGCATCTGCGTTTCGCCAATGGCGTGCGGCTGACCGTGCGTCCGTCCAAGCTGCGCGCCAACCAGGTGCAGGTTTCGGTCAAGGTCGGCGATGGCCGCCTGGCGCTGCCGCGCGACCGCATCCTGCCGACCTGGGCCAGCGGTGTCGCGATATCGGGCGGCCTGAAGGCTTTGACCTCCACCGAAATCTCGCGCGCCCTGTCCGGAAAGCAGGTGGGCGCGGGCTTCAGCGTGGGCGAGGATGGCTTTGTCTTCTCCGGCGGCACCACGCCCCGCGACCTGGAGCTGCAGATGCAGATGATCGCCGCCTATGTCCGCGAACCGGCCTTCCGCCCCGACGCGTTCGAGCGGTCGCGCACGGCCTATCTGGAACGCCTGCGCAACGCAGGCACCAGTCCCGGTTCGGTGCTGGGGCTGAAGCTGCCGGAAATCCTGCATGACGGCGACAAGCGCTGGGCTTCCGCCGCGCAGGCCGAGGTGGAAGCAGCCAGGCCCGAAGACCTTTCCGCGCTGCTGACCCCGGTCTTCGAGAAGGGACCGATAGACGTCATCATCGTGGGCGACATCACCGTGGACCAGGCGATCAAGGTCACCGCGGACACTTTCGGCGCTTTCGCGGCGCGCCAGACAAGACGGCTCACCGCCAGCGACGCCAATGCCACCCGCTTCCCTGCGGGCGGACGCGCGTTGACCCGGCTGGTCACCACCGACCAGAAGGGACAGGAAATCGTCGCCACCATCTGGCCCACGCAAGGCCGCTTTCCCGATATCAAGGCCAGCGTAACGCTGCAGATCCTGGGCGCGATCATGAATGACCGTCTGTTCGACCGGCTGCGCGGCCTGGGCTCGGTCTATAGCGCCCAGGTCGGCACCACCTCCTCCAAGGTGTTCGACTATGGCTATATCCAGGCGCTGGCCCAGTTGCAGCCCAGCGCCGTCCAGACCTTCCATGACGAACTTGCGAAGATCGTTGCCGACCTCAAGGCCGGCAAGCTGTCGGAAGACGACCTGACGCGCGCGCGCGAGCCGGTGCTGGAACAGTTGCGCAAGTCGCGCGAGACCAATGACTATTGGCTCTCGGTGCTGGACGACACGCAGCAGAATCCCGCCAAGCTGGATCTGGCGCGCAACTATGAACCCTTCCTGCGCGCGCTCACGGCGGCCGATATCACGGCGGCTGCGAACCGCTACCTCAACGACGCCAATGCGGTGAAGGTGTCGGTGGGCCCGCCGGCATCCTAGCAAAAAGCCCTTCCCGCACAGGCGGGAAGGGCTTTGTCTGCGAGAATGACGGGGTGGGTTACTTTTTGAGGATCTTCGCCACCTTCAGGCCCGCCAGGCGGGCAGCCACCGGCATGTCCGATCCCAGCAGCGGGGCCAGGTATTCGTGGAAGGCCGGGGTGACGCCATTGCCTGCGGCATTGATGAAATCGTCGGACATCACCTTGGTCAGGCCCGCGATCTGCTTCAGCTCGGAAAGCTGGTACTCGGCGGCATAGTGGCCCGCGCGGTGGATGGTGACCGAACCGTCCCGTCCCGCCCACATGGCGTACTGCACGGCCTTCTCGCCCACCTCGCGCGCCTCGCGCTGGTCCACGTCCGAAACGCAGCCCAGGAAGCTGCGCTGGACATAACCGAACGTGTCGCCACGGATGCGCTTCAGGCCCAGCTTTTCCTTCACCACCTTGGTCAGCATGTCGGCCAGTGCGCCACCCGCCAGTTCGACATTGCCATGCGGATCTTTTTCCAGCGTGCCCAGCGTCGCGGCGATGGGTGTGTGGTTGGCATCGGCGATGCCCTCCGAAACCGCGATGACACAGCGGCCGTGGCGGTCCATCGTCGCCTTCACATCGCCCAGGAACTTGTCCACGTCGAAGGCGCGCTCCGGCACATAGATCAGGTGCGGGCCGTCCTCGGGATATGTCGCGCCCAGGGCGGCGGCGGCGGTCAGGAAGCCGGCATGGCGGCCCATCACCACGCCGATATAGACGCCGGGCAGGGCGCGATTGTCGAGATTGGCGCCTGCGAAAGCCTGGGCCACGAACTTGGCCGCGCTGGGAAAGCCCGGCGTATGGTCATTGACCATCAGGTCGTTGTCGATGGTCTTGGGGATGTGGATGCAGCGCAGGTCGTAATTGGCCTTCTTCGCTTCCTCCGAGACGATGCGCACCGTGTCGGAACTGTCATTGCCGCCGATATAGAAGAAGCTGCCGATACCGTGCGCCTGCACGCTCTTGAAGATTTCCTGGCAGTATTTCAGGTCGGGCTTGTCGCGGGTCGAACCCAGCGCCGCTGACGGCGTCACCGCCACGCGTTCCAGGTTGGCCGACGTTTCCTGCGTCAGGTCCACGAAATCCTCGTTGACGATGCCGCGCACGCCATGGAAGGCGCCATAGACCTTGCTGACCTGGGCGAATTTGCGGGCTTCCTGCACCACGCCGACCAGCGACTGGTTGATGACGGCGGTCGGCCCGCCACCCTGGGCGACAAGAATCTTCGAAGCGTTGGACGACACGGGTATGTCCCTCTTTATGTTGCAGCGCCGAAGAAAAGCCCGGCGCGTCCGGTTTGGCGGAGGGAGTCATATGCCGGAAGTTAATCGTTGTCAGCCGGGACTTTTTGCTATGCTCGGACAAAAGCCGGGCTGTTCCGCACGGCAGGGGAAAAAGACATGAAAATTCGTCTCGCCATCGCATCCATTGCCATTGCTGGCGCATGCCCCGCCGCCATCGCGCAGCCTGCCGCGCCGCCGCCCACCGCGCCGCAAGGCGCTGCGCCCGCTGCGGGCCGTGGCGGACGCGGGCCGGTCGAGCCGCCGCCCAATCCCTTTCCGGTGGGCGGCAAGGACAATACTTCGGATGGCGATTACGAGATCGGGCCGGACTATTCGGTGGCCGACGAGATGCGCGCCAACCCGGCATGGGCCACGGGCGAACTGCACCAGTTCGTGATGTATGCCAGAGACAGCAAGATCTATCCCGGCCGCAAGCGCAAGGTGGGTTACGTCGCCGATCCCGCCCGTTCGCCCGGTGGCCGGGGCAACGCCGTGCCCGGCGATGTGCAATGGGAGGACGCGCCCTATGAGCCGCGCCCGGTCTGGGTCTATGTCCCGGCGGGCACCAAGCCCGGCACGCCCATGCCGGTGATCATCGTGCAGGATGGCCGCGGCTATCAGGATCAGGTGCGCCGGGCCATCGATGCCGGCATTGCCCAGAAGAAAATCCCGCCCATGGTGATGGTGGCGCTGCAGCCGGGCTCGGTGCCGCTGGGCTCGCGCACCGCCGAAGATGCGCAGGGCAGCCAGCGCGGCTATGAATACGACACCGTCAATGGCCGCTATAGCGATTTCATCGAGACCGAAGTGCTGCCGCTGGTCTCGAAGAAGTACAACATCACCTTCAGCAAGGATCCGGAGGCCCGCGCCACGCTGGGCGGCTCGTCCGGCGCTGCGGCCGCCTTCACCATGGCCTGGTTCCATCCGGAGCGGTATCGCCGGGTCGTGATCTTCTCGCCGACCTTTGTGAACCAGCAGTCGCCGGTGGACCCCGCCAATCCGCGCGGCGCCTGGGAGTATCATGCCACCCTGATTCCCAATTCGCCCAAGAAGCCGCTCCGCGTCTGGATGCAGGTGGGCGAGCAGGACAATCGCTATCAGGACGAGGAAGGCACCTGGCACAATTGGGTGATGGCGGCCAACCGCACCGCCGCCGCCTTCAAGGCCAAGGGTTACAATTATCGCTATGTCTTCTCGAAGCAGGCGGGACACACCGACAACCGCGTGCGCGAGCAGACCATGGCGGCCGCGCTGGAATATGTCTGGCAGGACTATAAGCCCAGCGGGCGCTAGTCCGGCGCGCCGTTGCGCCTGAGCACATCACGCAGGTCGAGCAGGGCCGGGAACACTTCATTGTTCCGGTCCTGCCCGGCTTCATCCCACGCGGCCTGTTCCAATTCGACGATCTCCTTGTCTTCCTGGAAGATCCGCTCTGTGAACCAGGCGATGAACGGCCAGGCGATGGTGGTGATCAGCGGGATCTTCGCCTTCTTCACCGACAGGAAGCCGAAGGTGTGGTTGCGCTTCTGCTCGCGCCCGACGGGCGTGTAACAGAGCCAGACACTGAGCACCGGTTCGCCCCCGCCGACCCACACGCGCAGCGTCTGGTAGGGATACTCCGTGCGGATGGTCATCAGGTCGCGCGCGCTGGTGTTGGCGCCGGGACGGATCGCGCCCAGGATCGCCGCCTCGCCCACCGACTGGCTGCCACCGGTGCGGCCGAACGTGTAATCGACCTCGCACCAGGTCTCGCCCTGGCGGCGGCCCAGGCAGGTGGCCTTCATCAGTCCCATCTGCTTGCGGTGCAGGAACTGGTGGTTCATGTCGAACAGGTTTTCGTGCATGAAACTGTAGTGGCAGCCGACATCGCGTTTCAGGTGCCGCGTGCGATAGCGTTTGTCCGCCGCCGCGCCCAGCGGTCCCGGCTCGCGCGCCGCCGCCAGCGCCGCGTTGCCGGGAAAGACGAAGATCAGGCCGTCGCGCTCCAGCACCGGATAGGATTTCACGCCATTGGGCAGGCGCGCCTTGCCCAGATAGGGCACATCCACGCACGCGCCCGCGCAATCATAGCTCCAGCCATGATAACCGCATTTCAGCGTCTGCCCTTCCACCGTGCCCTTGGACAGCGGCACCTGGCGATGGGCACAGCGGTCCTCCAGCGCAAAGACCTTGCCGCCTTTCCCCCGCCATAGCGCAATGGGCGCCCCGGCAAAGTCGCGCGCGATCACCGCGCCTTCGCGCAACTGCTCGCTCCAGGCCAGTGGATACCAAAAGTCGGGATGCGCGCCGATGCGGCGCAAGTCCGGCAAAGACTGGCCCGTCAGCACGTTTGCGGCTGGCGCTAGGGCGAGATCGTCCATCCGTTTCATCGTGGGAAACCCTGCAGACAAGCGGATGGCGATACGCATCGCATCTCCCGCCAGATCAGATAGCGGAACTCTTGCCCAAAAGTTCCCTGCGCAG
>JAEZBK010000050.1 GCA_023427355.1 Pseudomonadota bacterium | reverse complement strand
TCGTTCGAGGTGCCGGTCTTGCCCGCCACCGGCTTGCCGATGACGCGCAGCGACACGCCGGTGCCGCGCTGGACCACGCCTTCGAGGATGGAGACGATCTGGTAGGCGGTGCGCGCATCGATGACCTGCTCGCGCGGGTCGGCAAGCAGCGGTTCTTCCTGCTTGTCCGACCAGCTTGCGACATTGCAGCCTTCGCACTTGCGCGTGTCATGCCGCCAGATGGTCTTGCCGTTGCGGTCCTGGATACGGTCCACCAGCGAAGGCTGGATCTTCTTGCCGCCATTCACGAACTCGGCATAGGCGGAAACCATGCGCATCAGCGTGGTATCCTGCGAGCCCAGCGAGTTGGCCAGGAAATGCGGCATCTTGGGATAGACGCCCATGCGCTCGGCGAGCGGGGCGACCTTGTCCATGCCGAGCTGCCAGGCCAGCCGCACCGTCATCAGGTTGTGCGACAGTTCAAGGCCGCGCCGGATGGGGGCTTCGCCCAGATACTCGCCGACCTCGAAATTTTCCGGCCGCCAGATTCCCTGCCCCGGTCCCATATCCATCTCGAACGGGGCATCGAGGACCTTGGTGGCGGGCGTGTAGCCATTGTCGAGCGCCGCCGCATAGACGAAGGGCTTGAAGGTCGAGCCGGGCTGGCGCATCGCCTGCATGGCACGGTCGAACTCCGACGAGGCATAGGAGAAGCCGCCGGACATGGCCAGCACGCGACCGGTATGCGGGTCCATCGCCACGATGGCGCCGTTGACCTCAGGCACCTGGCGCAGGCCGTATTCGCCCGCCTTGATGCCTGTCTTGGGATCGGCGGCCAGCGCTTCGACATAGACAAGATCGCCCGGCTTTGCGACGTCATCGGGTTTGGCGGGCGCGGCGCCCACGCCGCCATTGGCGAGCTGGCGGCGGGCCCAGCGATAGCCCTCGAAGGGAATGGTGCTGGTGGCGCCGTCGGCGAAACCGATGCGCAGGCTGCGGCCTTCATTTCCCAGAACGGCGGCAAGACGCCAGCTTTCCACGCCCGAACGGCTGGGGATGGCGGCCAGCGCTTTCTTCCAATCGCCGGCGATGGAGATGGTCTGCTTGGCGCCGCGCCAGCCATGGCGGCGGTCATACCGCACCAGGCCCGAACGCAGGGCGCTGACGGCATAGTTCTGCAGCCGCGTGTCGAGCGAGGCGCGCACCTGCAGGCCGCCATCGTACAATTCGTTCTGGCCATAGCGGGAATAGAGCTGGCGGCGCACCTGTTCGACATAATAGTCGACGTCGGCGGCCTGGCTGCCCATGGGACGGCTCTGCGCCACCAGCGGCTCGGCCTTGGCTGCGGTGGCCTCGGCGCGGGTGATGTGCCGGTTCTCCGCCATCTGGTCTATCACCCAGTTGCGCCGTTCCACCGCCGCGTCGTGATAGCGGAGCGGATCGTAATTGGCGGGGCCCTTGGGCAGCGCCGCCAGGAAGGCGACTTCGGAGATGGTCAGTTCGTCCAGCGACTTGCCGAAATAGTTCAGCGCCGCGGCGGCGACGCCATAGGAATTCCCACCCAGGTAGATTTCGTTGAGATACAGCTCCAGCACCTTGTCCTTGGGATAGGTGGCGTCAATGCGCACCGCCAGGATGGCTTCGCGGATCTTGCGGCTGAACTTCAGGTCGGAATTGAGCAGGAAGATGCGCGCCACCTGCTGGGTGATGGTGGATGCTCCCTGGGGGCGGCGGCGCTGGATGACCAGGCTGACGTCCTTGATCGCGGCGCGCAGGATGCCCGACGGATCCACGCCGGGATGATTGTAGAAGTTGCGGTCCTCGGCGCTGGTGAAGGCCTGCTTCACCCGGTTGGGAACGAATTCGATGGGCACGAAGATGCGCCGCTCGCGCGCATACTCGCCCAGCACCGTGCCATTGCCGGCATAGACGCGCGTGGTGATGCGCGGCTCGTAGTGACGCAGCGAATCCACGGAGGGAAGGCCGCTGGTGACGGTGACGAGATAGGCGACGCCCGCGCCGATGCCCAGCACCGTCAGGGCGGCGGCGCCAAAGCCGAGATATGTGAGGGTGCGGCGGAGCATGAAATTATCGGTGTCTGGTGACAAACACTCTTAGCCCTGCGGGGCCTAGATTTAAAGGGTGACTCACTGCCGGGTTCCGGCGCGTGCATCCTGCGCCGTGCGGGTGGCGCTTTCCCCCGCGAAATGACGGGAAACGGCGGTTGCCAGGCCCTTGGCCATGCGCTCGCGCCAGGATTGTGTCTTCATCTGGGCGGCGTCGTCGCGGTTGGACAGATAGCCCAGTTCGATCAGCACCGCCGGGACATCGGGGGCCACCAGGACCGCAAGGCTGGCGGAACGATGCGGGCTGCGCGGCAGGATGGTGGTGACGCCGGCAAGCTGTGCGATGGCCGTCTTGGCGAAGCGCGACGACTTGTTCAGCGTGTCGCGCTGCGCCAGGTCAATAAGGATGGGCGCAACGGGCGATGTCGCCCCCGACAGGTCCACGCCCGCGATCACGTCGGACTGGTTCTCGCGCCGCGCCAGCGCCGAGGCCTCGCGGTCGGAACGGCCGTCGCTCAGTGTGTAGATAGATAGCCCGCTGACGGTGGAATCGGAGTGGGCGTCGGCATGCATGGACAGCAACAGGTCCGCCTTGTGGGCGCGGGCGAAGGCGACGCGATCACGCAACGGGACATAGGCATCCTTCTCGCGCGTCAGGAAGACGGTGAAGCCCTGGGCACGCAGTTCCCGCGCCAGCAACTGGCTCTGCGCCAGCACCAGATCCTTTTCGGCCAGCCCGTTGACGCCGCTGGTGCCGGAATCAATGCCGCCATGGCCCGGATCAATCACCACCACGCGCTTGCCTGTGGGCGCTGCGGTGGCGACGGTGGCGCGGCGTTCCGCGTCGGCCTCGCGCTTGCGCAGGTCGGCAGGCCAGCCCGCATCGGTTTCGAACGCGGCCTGGGTGGTGGGGAACAGGTCAATCACCACGCGATAGCCAAAACCGCCCGCAGGCGGCAGGACCAGGGTTTCGGCCAGCCGCACCGGGCGGTTGAGGTCGATGACCATGCGCGAGGAACCGGGGCGGAAGACGCCGTAGCGA
>JAEZBK010000174.1 GCA_023427355.1 Pseudomonadota bacterium | reverse complement strand
AAGCCGCCACCCGGGGTGCCCCGAATTCGCGGGCCATGACAGTGCGCGGCGGCTAAACCGGCGCGATTAAGTCGAACTCGATCACCAGCCGCTGGCCATCGCCTTCATAAGGCCGCTCGGCGCGCGGCAGCCAGCCCGGATGCAGCAGCATCATGCCCGATTGCGGGCGGATGATTTCCGAAAAGCCGCCGCCCTGTCCACCCGGCAGGCGGAAGGCGAGGGCGGGCGCGATCATCGCGGGCACCGGCCCGCGCGGATCGCCCAATTCGACCTGGCCGCCCAGCGCCTCGTCGTCCGACTTGGCATAGCCGTCATCCACGAAATAGACCCCGGCCCAGAAGGCGCCCGGCCGCGCCGCCATCTCGCGCTGGTCGCCGCGGCCGCGCGCGATGGCGCGGGCGGTGATCTTCCAGTCCGTCTTGATGCGCCCGCCGGTGCGCGAGGCGGTCATGCTGTCGGCCAGGTCGGTGACGACGGTGAACAGCGTCTCGGCCTGGTTGCCGCCCCACAGGCGCAAATCCTCCGCCGCCTGCGCGCCTTGCGCGCTGGCGCGGGCATTCGCCGTCTTTTCCAGCACCAGCGGCTTCAGCGCCGCGTTCATCTCGAGCGCCACGGGCAGGTAATGCACGCAAAGCGGCGTGGGGAACAGGCTGTGAATCTGCGGCTTGGTGGGCGGCATGGCTATTCCAGCACGATCCTGGGCGCGGGCGCGCGCGCGGTTTCGAGCGCGGCAGCGACTTTTCGTGCGAGGCCCGCGAAGGCCGCGGCTTCGGGGCCGTCCGGTTCGGCCACGGTCACGGGCGTTCCCAGGTCGGACAGTTCGCGAATCCTGGGGACCAGCGGAATCTCGCCCAGGAAGGGCGCGCCCAGCGCCTGGGCGGTCGCCTTGGCGCCGCCATGGCCGAAGATGGGATGTTCATGGCCGCAATTGGCGCAGACGAACATGCTCATATTCTCGACGATGCCCAGGATGGGCACCTGCACCTTCTGGAACATGGTGATGGCTTTTTTCGCGTCTATCAGCGCGATGTCCTGCGGGGTCGAGACGATCACCGCGCCGGCCAGCGCCACGCGCTGGGTGATGGTGAGCTGGGCGTCGCCCGTGCCCGGCGGCATGTCCAGCACCAGAATATCGAGCGGGGCCCAGTTGACCTGGGACAGGAACTGCATCAGCGCCGACTGCACCATCGGGCCGCGCCAGATGGCGGCTTCGTCCTCGCGGATGATCAGGCCCAGCGACATGGCCTTGATGCCGTATTTTTCGACCGGAACGATGCGCTTGCCGTCGGCCGTATCCGGCTTGCGGTTGATGTCGAGCAGGCGCGGCACCGAGGGGCCATAGATGTCGGCATCCAGCAGGCCTACCTTCAGGCCCTGCCTTGCCAGCGACAATGCCAGGTTCACCGCGACGGTGGACTTGCCCACGCCGCCCTTGCCGCTGGCCACGGCGATGATGTGCCGGACGCCGTCCACGCCCTGCGGTCCCTGGCTTGCTTGCTGCGCCTGCGGCGCGCGGGGCGCGGCGTGGCCGTGATGGCCATGACCATGTGCGTGGCCGTGTGCGTGGCCGGGCGTTCCTTCATGGGCGGTCAGCACCGCCGTCACCGACAGCACGCCGGGAACCGCCTTGGCGGCGGCTTCCACCGCCACGCGCAGGGGCTCGGCTTCGCGGCCACGGGCAGGATCGACTTCCAGTGCGAAGCCGACATGGCCGTCACGGACGACCAGGCCCTGCACCATGTCCTGCTGCACCACGCTGCGGCCGGAAACCGGGTCAATCACCTGGTCCAGCGCGGCCAAGACGTCGTTTCGGGAAACTGCCATGTCGCCTTGGGAACATTCGGGAAATGCGGCGCCCCATATAGCGGCCCGCCGTCCCGAAACCAAGTTGCGGACATCAGGGCGCGATTTCGCCCTGTTTGGCTGGTAAAAGGGTCACTAAGATGCGGCCCGAATCCCCGAAGAATTTCCCCATGCGCATATTTGGTGCCCTTGCCCTGTCGCTCTGTCTTGCGGTCCCCGCACAGGCACAGGTGACGCCGCGCCCCAATGCGCCCGCCAGCTTCTCGCAGCTCACCGCCCGGCTCCTGCCCACCGTGGTGAACATCTCCACCTCGCAGACGCTGAAGGCGCCGGCGGGCCGGGGCAACCTGCCGCAGCTGCCCGAGGATTCGCCGCTGTCGGAACTGTTCAAGAATTTCCTGGGGCCGCGCGGGGGCGCGCCGCGCCAGGTGACGTCGCTGGGGTCGGGCTTCATCATTGACCCGTCGGGCTTCATCGTCACCAACAACCATGTGATCGAGAATGGCGAGCAGATCACCGTCATCCTGTCGGACGACACCAGCCTGCCGGCGCGCGTGGTGGGGCGCGATCCCCAGACCGACTTGGCGCTGCTGAAGGTGAACCCGGCCAAGCCGCTGCCCGCCACCCGCTTCGGCGACAGCGACAAGGCCCTGATCGGCGATTGGGTGATCGCGATGGGCGATCCCTTCGGCATCGGCACCACGGTGACGGCGGGCATCGTTTCGGCGCGCAACCGCAACATCAATGCCGGTCCCTATGACGATTTCATCCAGACCGATGCGCCGATCAACCGGGGCAATTCGGGCGGACCGCTGTTCGACATGGAAGGCAATGTCATTGGGGTGAATTCGGCGATCTTCTCGCCCACTGGCGGCAGCGTCGGCATTGGCTTTTCCATTCCCGCCAACCTGGCGCGCGATGTGATCGCACAGCTGCGCCAGTATGGCGAGGCGCGGCGCGGCTGGATCGGCGTGCGCATCCAGGCGGTGACCCAGGAACTGGCCCAGGCGATGAACCTGCCCTCGCGCCAGGGCGCGCTGATCTCCGACGTGACCGCCAATGGGCCCGCCGCCAAGGGCGGGCTGCGCAATGGCGACCTGGTGGTGAGTTTCGACGGCAAGCCGGTGGCCGACAATCGCGCTTTGCCGCGCATCGTCGCCAACACGCCCATCGGCAAGACGGTGAGCGTGGATGTGCTGCGCAGCGGGCGCAAATCCACCCATCGCGTGGCGGTGGCGCGGCTGGCGGAAGACAAGCCCGCCGACCGCGCCGGCAAGCCCGCACCGCCCGCGCCACGGCCGCAATCGCGCCTGGGCCGCATGGGCCTGACGGTGGGGGCGCTGGATGACGCGGCGCGCAATCGCTTCCGCATCGATCCCAAGGCCCAGGGCGTGGTGGTGACGGCTGTCGCGCCCGGCAGCCCGGCAGCGGGCAAGAATGTGCGCGCGGGCGACGTGATCGTGGAAGTGCAGGGCAATGCGGTGAAGACGCCCGAAGAGGTGGCCGGTCATATCGATTATGCCGCCAAGGTGGGAAAGCCCGTGGCGCTGTTCCTGATCAGCCGCGGCGGTGAAGTGACGTATGTCGGCGTGCAGCTGAACTAGCGGACATCCGCGCCGCAGCCTTCCATTAAGCGGCGACGATCTCGCTGTCGCGATAGCCCTGCAGATAGAGCAGCGCCGTCAGGTCGTTGTGCGCGATGGCGGCGCCCGCCGCCGCGGCGACCACCGGCTTGGCGTGATAGGCGACGCCCAGCCCGGCTTTCTGGATCATCGCCAGGTCGTTGGCCCCGTCGCCCACGGCCAGGGTCTGTGACAGCGCGATGCCCAGCGATTGCGCGCCGCTTTCCAGCGCTTCCAGTTTGGCTTCGCGGCCCAATATGGGTTCGGCCACCGCCCCGGTCAGCGCCATGCCGTCATCCAGCAGGATGTTGCCGCGTTCTTCATGGAAGCCCGCTTCATCCGCCACGCGGCGGGTGAAGAAGCCGAAGCCGCCCGAGACCAGCATGGTGTGCGCGCCGTGGCGCCGCATGGTCGCCAGCAGGGATTTGGCGCCCGGCATCAGCCGCACCCGCTCGTCATAGGTGCGTTGCAGCGCCTCCAGCTTCAGGCCCTTGAGCATGCCCACGCGTTCGCGCAACGCCGCTTCGAATTCCAGTTCGCCGCGCATGGCCCGTTCGGTGATGGCGGCGATCTGGGGCTTGAGCCCCGCCATGTCGGCCAGCTCGTCGAGACATTCCACCGTGATGATGGTGGAATCCATGTCGGCGACCAGCAGCTTTTTGCGGCGGCTTTCCACGGCGACAAGATTGATGTCCCAGGGCTTGCCTGCCGCCAGCGTGCGCGCCGCGTTCAGCGCTGCTGCGTCCGCCACCGCAATGTCGAAGGCCAGGCCGGGCGACAGGATCGTCGCGTCGCCCAGATGGGCGAAAATCGCCGGGTTCGCGCCCTTGCCGATGACGTTGAGAACAAACATTGTCTCGCCCATGTTCGATGCGGTGCTTATTGCAGGGCCGACCGCGAGCGGCAAGTCGGCCGCCGCGCTGGCATTGGCCGAAAAGATCGGCGGCGCAATCGTCAATGCCGATTCCATGCAGGTCTATGCCGAGGCGCCGGTCCTGACCGCGCAGCCCGATGCGGCGGCGCAGGCGCGCGTGCCGCACCTGATGTATGGCCATGTTCCCGCGCGCGAGGCCTATTCGGTGGGACGGTGGGCGCAAGACGCGCAGGCCGCGCTGGATGCGGTGCGCGCGATGGGCAAGGTGCCCGTCTTTGTCGGCGGCACCGGCATGTATTTCATGGCGCTGGAGGAGGGGCTGGCCACCATCCCGCCCATTCCCGATGAGGTGCGGATGCGCGCCCGCGCGCTGCTGGACGAAATTGGCGTGGCCGCCCTGCATGCGCGCCTGGCCGCGCGCGATCCGCACACGGCCGCGGGGCTGCGACCCACCGACCCGCAGCGCACCTTGCGCGCCTTCGAGGTGATCGAGGCGACGGGCCGCCCGCTGGTGGAATGGCAGCGCGAACCAGCGCAGCCGATCCTGCGCGACAGGAAACTGGCGCGCATCCTGCTCGATCCGCCGCGCGAGACATTGCGCGCCGCCATCGCCGCCCGCTTCGAGACCATGGTGAAGGAGGGGCTGGAGGAAGCCCGCGTCCTGGAAGGGCTGGACCCCGCATTGCCCGCCGCCAAGCTGCTGGGCCTGCGCCCCTTGCAGGCGCTGGCGCGGGGCGAGGTGGGCCAGAAGGCGGCGATCGCGCAGGCCGTCACCACCACCCGCCAGTTCGCCAAGCGCCAGATGACGTGGTTTCGGGGCCGGATGCCCCATTATGTACGCTTCGATCCCACACATAGTAATATAATTGCTATATTTGAGCGTATTAACGTATGAAATTGCCTTGACGGGACAGTTTTTGATCCATAAGTTGCGCCGCAATGCAGCAAGACCTTGTATCTTCCTGGCCGCCATGCCGATGGGCTCCCTAGCCGGAGCGCCGGACATGGCGGGTATGAGAAAAGGGGCGGCAACGCCCCTTATTCTTTCGGGCATAAGCGGATTTCACGAGCGGGTTGGACGATGAGCGAGACGAAGACAAAGACGGCAGCGGCGGACGCGCAAACCATGACCGGCGCGCAGATGGTGATCCGCGCGCTCAAGGACCAGGGTGTCACGCACATCTTCGGCTATCCCGGCGGCGCGGTGCTGCCCATCTATGACGCGCTGTTCGAGGCCGAGGGCATCGAGCACATTCTGGTGCGCCATGAGCAGGGCGCGGCGCATGCGGCGGAAGGCTATGCCCGTTCCACCGGCAAGCCCGGCGTGCTGCTGGTGACGTCTGGCCCCGGCGCGACCAATGCCGTGACCGGCCTGACCGACGCGCTGATGGATAGTATCCCCCTCGTCTGCATCTCGGGCCAGGTCGCGACGCACCTGATCGGCAACGACGCCTTCCAGGAATGCGACACGGTCGGCATCACGCGCC
>JAEZBK010000158.1 GCA_023427355.1 Pseudomonadota bacterium | reverse complement strand
GATCCGGACGAGGTCTTTACCGCCGAAGGCGCCGACCCCGCGCTCAAATTCACGCGCCGCCAGATCAGCAACGGGTTCGGCCCGCCCGACTGGTTCCCCAAGGACTATGGCCCCATGCCGCGCATCGTCAGCCATGGCCGCGAACCGCATGTGCGCGCCTGTACCCTGTGCCATCTGTCCAGCGGTATCGGCCATGCGGAGTCGGCGGCCATCAACGGCCTTCCGGTGAAGTATTTCATCGCCCAGATCCTGGCCTTCAAGGAAGGCGACCGGGTCAATATCCGCGCGCCCAACATGATCGAGCTTTCGCACGACATGACCGCGCAGGAAATGCGCGACGCCGCCAACTATTATGCCAAGCAGAGCCCGGCCAAGTGGAAGTCCGTGCGCGTGGTGGAAACCAGCCGCGCACCGGCCAACTCCATCGCCGCCAGCGGCAAGCGCATGTTCCACAAGGGCGCCGAAACCATGCCGGTGACGCCGGACCTCATCTACGAGGTCGCCGAGAATGAGCAGGTCGAACTGCGCAACCCGCGCGTCGGCTTCGCGGCCTATGTTCCGGTCGGGTCGATCGCCAAGGGACGCATCGTGGCCAACGGCAACAACGGCGCCTTCCGGTCCTGCGCTTCGTGTCATGGCAACAGCTTGCGCGGGCGCGAGGATGTGCCCCGCATCGCCGGCCGCAGCCCGTCCTATCTGGTGCGCCAGCTCGCCGACATGAAATACGGCCACCGCAAAGGCAAGGCGCTGGGCGACATGAAGGATATCGCGCCCAAACTGTCCGATGCCGACATCCTCAATGTCGCGGCCTATGTGGCGTCACGCGCCCCTTGAGCGCCTCGTGCGATTCGCCGTCAAAACGCCCCGATTGATGTCGGGAACCGGCGCAACCGACACGCCGTAACGCACGTTTTCACGATGCAACCCATCCCTGGAGGGTGTCGTGAAACTCGCCGTTGCTCTGGTCACCATGGTGTCCCTTACAGGCCCTGTCCTGGCGGAACAGCTCACCTTCGCGCCCATGGCGATGAACAGTCTTTCCAGCATTCCGGCCAACATCGCCTCTGCGCCGGTGATGGACCAGAGCGGTGCGGTGATCGGCAAGGTGCAGCGCGTGCTCGCCGGATATGACGGCCGTCCCACCGCCATGAGCTATACCACCAGGGATGGGCGGCTGGTCCTGATGGCGTCCCAGGCGGTCAGCTATGATGGCCAGCGCCATCTGCTGATCACCCAGGACAGCCCGCAGCGTCTGGCCAGCCGCTAGACCGCCATATTGTCTATCAGGCGCGTGCGCCCGATTTTCGCGGCTGCCAGCAGCCTTGCCGGGCGCTCCAGGGTCGTGGCGACGGCAAGCGTGCTGGCGTCGCGGATCGCCACATAATCCACGCTGTCGAACCCGGCTGTTTTCAGCGCCGCCGCGCCATGCGCCTCTGCGGCGCGCAGGTCGCCAGTTTCGCGCGCCCGCGCAGTCACGTCCTTCAGCACGCGATTCAGCTGTCCGGCCACCTTGCGTTCGCGCGCATCCAGATAGGCGTTGCGTGATGACATCGCCAGGCCATCTTCCTCGCGCGCGATGGGCGCGCCCACGATGCGCGTGGCCAGGCCCAGGTCGGCGGCCAGCCGCGTCACCACCAGCAATTGCTGGTAATCCTTCTGGCCGAACACGGCGCTGTCGGGCAGGGCGGCCAGCAGCAGCTTGGCCACCACCGTGGCGACGCCTGCGAAGAAATGCGGGCGGAAATCCGTCTCCAGTCCCATGGCGGGTCCGCCCACCGTCACGGTGGTGGAAAAGCCATCCGGATACATGTCCCGCGCGCTGGGTGCGAACACGATCACCTTGCGCCCGGTGCCGGCCAGCTTGGCCACGTCGCTGTCCAGGTCGCGCGGATAGGCATCGAAATCCTCATGCGGCGCGAACTGGGTGGGATTGACGAAGATGCTCACCACCACCACCCCGCCCTCGGCGGCGCGCACCAGCGACAGGTGGCCGTCATGCAGCGCGCCCATGGTCGGCACCATGGCGACGCCATCGCCCCGCAAGGGCGCCAGCGCAGCGCGCAGCTCGGCAATGGTGTGGACGATGACAGGGCTCATGCGCAGGAGCGGTCCCGGGAAAAGTGTGGCGAGCGGCGGCAGTGTATGGGCGTTTTGCGTCCGGGACAGCGACCGGGAGAAAAGTCTAGCGCGTCGAAGCCAGCGCGGCGAAGCAGGTCTGGCCCCGGCTGGTCAGGCGGGAGCAGACATCGCGCGCCTGTGCCTCGGCGAACAGGCCGAAACGGGCGCGATAGATGGTCTTGCCGTCCGACCCGCTGGCGGGCGTGACGATGCGTGCCGCCTGGCCCAGCACATCGCGGGCCTTCTCGGCATAGGCGGCCAGTTGGGCGCGGGCCAGCGCCTGGTCGGCATAGGCGCCGATCTGGATGGTCCAGTTGCGTCCGGGCGCGGGGGTGGGCTCGTCCACATCGCCTTCGCCTTCCTGGGCCACATCGGCGGTGCGCGACGGGCGGGGCAGGGGCGGCGGAGGAATGTTGCGGGCAATCTGTGCGCCCGCTTCATAGGCGGGACGCGGCGTGGGACGGATGGCGGGCACCGGCGCGTTGCGCGCGGCCCGGTTCTCCAGCGGCCGCATCGTGTTGGGCGCAGGGACGGGCGCGGCGTTGCTGGCCATGGCCACTGCGGGCACGGCGGGCTGGCGCACCGAAACCGGCCCCAGGATGGCGCGATCTTCGTCCACCGCGACCTTCTTCTCGGCGCTGTCCTCATCCTCGAAGCGCGCGATGGCGGGCGAGGTCATGGCCAGCAGGTTGGCGAAGGGATTGGCGGACTTTTCCGGCGTGGCCAGCGAGGCGGGCAACTGGTTGGCCGGCGGCAGCTCGGGCGCCACGCCCAGGCTGGCGGTGACGATGGGGCCGGTGTTGCCATAGGCATGCCAGGGCACCTGCCGGGTGGCGACAAGGCCGGGGCTGGCGGCGATCTGGGTGAAGGACTGGTCGAGCAGGCGGATCATCTCCAGGTCGCGGCGGATGGCGGTGCGTCCGCCCAGCACCACGGCAATGAGATGGTTGTTCTGGCGCACCACCGAACTGACCAGGTTGAAGCCGCTGGCGTTGGTGTAGCCGGTCTTCATGCCGTCGGCGCCGTCATAGCGGCCGATCAGGTTGTTGTGCGACGAATACCAGGTGCCCTTCCAGGTGAAGCCGGAGAGCGCGAAGTAGTGGTAATATTGCGGGAAGTCATAGGCCAGGCGGCGGCCCAGCGTCGCCATGTCCTTGGCCGTCGTGATCTGCAACGGATTGGGCAGGCCCGACGCATTGTGGAAATTGGTGTCCGGCATGCCCAGTTCGCGGGCCTTGGCGGTCATCTTGATGGCGAAGGCGCCCTCGGTGCCGCCCAGCGCCTCGGCCACCACCGACGCCACGTCATTGGCCGAACGGATCACCAGCGCGCGGATGGCGCTGTCCACGTTGATGGTCTCGCCCTTGCGCAGGTTCAGCTTGGTGGGCTTCTGCGAAGCGGCGTGCGCCGACACGGGCAGGGGGGTCTGCAGACTGACCTTGCCGGCCTTCAGGGCTTCGAACAGCATATAGGCTGTCATCATCTTGGTCAGCGATGCGGGGTGGCGCAGCGCTTCGGCATTGCGCGCGAACAGCACCTTGCCGGTGGCGCCGTCAATGATGAACGCGGCGTCCTTCGCCGGATCGGTGGGGCTGGCGGGCGCCGTCACGACGCGGCGCTTGACCGGGGCTTTCTTGGCGGCGCTTTTCTTGGTCTGGGCCTGGACCGGGGCGTCCACCAGAAGGGGCGTGGTTAATGTGAGTCCGCCCGCCAGGGCGAAGATCCCCAGCCAGCCCGTCACGCGATGAAGCCAGCGCGGTGAAACCAATGTCAGCAACCCCAAATCACAGCCGCCCCCCGGACAAAAAGACCAAAAAGCGACACTGGGCGCAAGCAGGAACTCCAAAAACCTAGAGTTCCCCGGCATTTACCAAGTGTTAAGACTTGCGCAGGCGCCGTCGCAAATATTTTGCTGCAACGCAACAATTAACCCTTGACGATGGATGGTGACTCCCCCAATTATCCTCATGTTGCAGTGCAACAGGAATCGGGGTGGACGCGTTTCATCCGGAACACCAACCAGGGAAAGGGTATAGCACCATGACCAAGGCCAAGACCGCCGCCGACAAAGCAGCCGCAACCGCCGAATATGCCATGGCCAATGGCGCCGAAGCCTTCAAGGCCGGCTTCGACAAGGCCCTGAAGAACTATGATCTGGTTCTGGGCTACAGCAAGGACACCGCCGAAGCCGTGATGAAGTCCGCCACCGCCGCGGGCAAGGGCGTCGAGACGCTCAACAACGAGATCTACGCCTATTCCAAGCAGTCGCTGGAAGATTCCATCACCGCCACCAAGGCCGTGATGGGTTCCAAGTCGCTGCACGAAGCCTTCGAATACCAGAGCGATTTCGCCAAGTCGGCCTTCGAATCCTACATCGCCGAGATGACCAAGTTCGGCGAACTCTTCACCGCCACGACCAAGAGCAGCTTCGCGCCGCTCCAGGGCCGCGCCGAAGCCTGGCTCGACGTGGTGCAGACGACCCGCGCCTGAAGCGGCGTCCGCTGATTGCACAAAGGCTCCGGTTCCCGCGCGGGACCGGGGCCTTTTTGCTGTCTAAGCACCTTTAACCGCTGATATTTGTCCCCATATCTCGCCCCCTAGGCGTTTTGGGAAACTGCGCTAGGATAGGCGGGCATGCGCGACAGCGGCGATGATTCAGGCGACGACGGCCATAACGGTGACGGCACGGGGACCGGCATCGTCGCCAAGACGCGCGCCAAGACCAAGAAGCCCTCGCTCTACAAGGTGCTGCTGCTGAACGACGACTACACCCCGATGGAGTTCGTCGTGCACATCCTGGAGAAGATCTTCGGCAAGAACCGCGAGCAGGCGGTCGAGGTGATGCTGCATGTCCATCGCCATGGCGTGGGGGTGTGCGGGCTGTTCACCTTCGAGGTGGCCGAAACAAAAGTGACCCAGGTCATTGAATTCGCCCGCCGCCATCAACATCCTCTTCAGTGTACGATGGAGAAAGAATAGATGCCGTCACTCTCGCGCAGCTTGGAACAGGCCCTGCATCACGCCATCAAGCTCGCATCCGAACGGCATCACGAATACGCCACGCTCGAGCATCTGCTCCTGGCCCTGATCGACGATGCCGATGCCGGGCAGGTGATGAAGGCCTGC